>JADFZO010000009.1 GCA_015232465.1 Desulfamplus sp. | reverse complement strand
TTTTCATGCAACCTAACCCTCTTTCTATTTTTTTTGTTAAATATTTTACTATTTTACAGCATTTTTATATAAAAAACGTCACTATTTTACGAAATAATTTAATTGCCTGAAGATTTACAAACCTAAGTGATCGGCATAATAACCCAGCTAATATCAATTTAAAATTAAGCTTTCCAGTTAAGAGATTTATATCTTTTTTTGATTTAAGAGAGCTGTAAAATAGATATAATCTTTTATACTTATCGTTTTGGGGAGAGATTTTAAATGCTGATTCAGCATGAAATGCACCAGTCTCAAACTCTCCTACCCAAAAAAGGATATTTTTTGCAAAACAGTAGTGGCTCTCTGCTAAAAATTCACGCTGATTAAGATTTTGAGTCAAACTATTTTCAACTTTATACCTAAATCCAGCCTCACCCCACACAACCTGAATTGACGGAATATTTACAAAATCGAGAGCAACACGCTTTTGAAGTTCAGAAGAGTCCCAAAGAACAGGAAGTGCAAAGTTTAAAAATGGTGATTCATTGTAGGTAATAGGCTCAAAAGTTAGATAATCACCTGAAAAATCAATAAGCCATCTGTGGCTTGGGTGCCCTGCGTAATACTCTGTCCATTTTCTTGGCACCTCTAAAAATCCAGCCTTTGCAACTCGCATAAGCTCATCACACGCCTTATCTGGATAATATACATGCTCTAAAACCTGCATACATACAACAAAATCAAAAGCCTTATCTTTAAATGGCAGAGAGTGAATATCAGCCTGAATATAGGTTACCCCATCTTTTTTAGTGCAAAGAGCAGAGCCATCTCTGTGGATATTTCCAAAATTAAAATCCATATCAACAACAACATTGGCATATTTAAATGGATTGGCTCCTCCGCCAACATCAAGAATTTTAGCATCAGACAAGATACCAAGCTCTGTAAAAAGCAGATCATGGTTACCAGAGGGGTAATTGCTATCTATCACAGGTCTATCCATAAATACTTTTTAAATCACAGTCTTGAGAGCATTTTATCTAAATAGAGCCAACCAGCCCAACAAGCTGGATATTTTTTAACCACAAACTCCATATTAGAATATATCTGAGCCATATCGTCAGTTACATTGCCTGTTGGATTGATAATCTTCATAAAAATTCTATATGGCTCATCGCAACGCTCTGAGTATGGTATTGCAACTAAAATCGGCACATTACAAGAGCTTGCCAACTTGGCAGCACCAGCTCCACTTACTATTTTATTGCCCATAAAATTCACAATAACCCCCTTTTGGTCATATCCTGGAACATCAGGGGCAACCAAAATAGAGCGACCACAATTTAGGCTCTCACGGCTTTTTTTCATAACAGAGCCATCTTCAACAAAAAATAGCTCCTGATGCTCTACCCATGATGGGATTGTCTTTATAACGCTTCGTTGAAGCGGGGTTGCCTTATCCCAAGGCTGTTTGAGCATATTCATCAATATAAATGGGCTTTGATGACCTATAACACGCAGTAGCTCCACAATAGTATATAATCCTGATGTGTGTGCACAAACAACTACACAGTTTTGTCTATTTAAGATGTTATTTAATGATTTAACATCTTTTTGGCAAAAACTTTTTAAAATATATCTGCTATTCTCTCTTCTAATCCAGATATTTTCCAACACAAAACGGCTCTCAAACTTTAGATATTCCCTTACAATCTCTTTAGCATCTTTAAAAGTAGCAATGCCAGCATTGGCTATATTATTAGCAGCATTAAGCAAGATAGAAGCCTGACCCATTCCAGGATCATACTTATCAAACTGCCTAAAAATATCTCCGCTAAATTTTAAAAACTTATAGGATTTAGGAGGAGGGGCAAGGGCAGACAGCTCAAGTATTTTACGAAAATATATATCTAATAACCTATCAAATGTTGTCATGGTTAAGACTCCATTGAATCAATATAAAACCAGCCACTCCAGCAGGCAGGGTTTGACCTAATAATAGGCTCAGCCTCTTTAAACATAGCTTGCAAAACAGGCTCAATATCGTTTTTACTCTCTTGTTTTACAGGCTCAAAAACTTTTAGAAAAATTTTGTAGGGCTTATAAATATCAGTTGCATAGGGGATCGCAAGCAAAATAGGGGTATTGCAATCTTTTGATAATATGGCTGAACCTGCTGGGGCTGTAATATGTTTTCCTAATAGATCTGCCTTAACGCCATTAGGATAACCTGGGGTATCCATGCACAACACCAAAGAGCTACCAGAGTTAATAGCATCTTTTGAGAGCCGCATAACATCTTTACTATCTGGAAAGATAAACTCTTGATACTCTTTCCACCCTTTAATCATTTGCATTGAGCTTGTAACAAGTGGACTTGAGTATCTCCAGCTATATTTTTCGTGGTTAGCTATTAAAAACAGGCTCTTATGGTTTAAGATATTTATCAGAGCCACAAAAATATAGAGAGCAACTGTATGAATAGTTGCAATAACATAAACATTACTGCCTAAAACCTCTTTTAACCTATTTACATCATCTAAATTGAAGCTCTTTATTATTTTTTGGCAATCTCTATTTTTAATCCAAATATTTTCCATAACAAAGCGGCTCTCAAAGTAGAGTAGTTCACTTATTACATTTTTTATCTCATCAGGCTCACAAATATTTGCAGATTCTAAATTTTTAGAGGCTCTAACCAATGCTCCAGGCTCGTCTGTCCCTGATGGATAGGTTGCCCAATCTCTAAACTTATCCCCTGTTTTAAACATAAGTCGATATGCAGTTGGCGGCGAAATAGTCTTGGCAACTCTTTTAAGAAAATTTTTAAAGTATATATCTAATAAGATATTGGATACTGTTTGTTTAGAGTTAGCAAATTTCATAATGGTTTATATTCGGTCTGAGAAGCTCTATGCAGCATCTTAAAACCTAAATTTCTATTCTCTTCTGTTTTCTGAATTATATTATCGGACCATGTATCGCAATCTCGGCACATTGGGTGGCTTGTAAACTCCCTATCCTCGTGCATTTTTCTCAACTTAGAAATTTCAGAGCCATTCCAAATCTCAATTAATGGCTTTTTGCCTATTTTGCCAAGTTCAAAATCTATATTAAAATCTTCGCAACAAAGCCCAACTCTGCCATCTGAGGCAATAACCATCTGGGACCACAACAAAAAGCATGGCTCTCTTTTCTCTGGCACAAGAGCTGCCCGTCTGCTGCTTGGAGGATTTCTGTAATGAGATATGGTGATGTTATCCACTTTATTGAGCCATTTTTGGACAAACTGCTCTTTCTGGTCATAAACCTCATCATAAGCAACCATATTTAAAGTAACAGTGGGTTTATCTTTTTTTGCATGCTCTTTTATAAAAAGAAGATCAAGCAGATGCTTTTCAATAAGCTCAAGATTAGAGCCTTTTCTAACTATTTTATGAGTTTGAGGGAGCACCCCATCAATGCTAAATCCAATCCAATTTAACTCAATATCAACCACAAACTCAGCCCACTCTTTATTAAAAAGCATTCCATTTGTAAGAAAGCCTGTATTAAGTTTTGGAAATGACTTGGAAAGTTTCAAAATCTCTTTAAAGTTTGGGTGAAGAAGAGGCTCCCCACCGCCGTGTGCTGTCAAGTTAAGCCCTCTATCCCATGAGCCAATCTCTTTAATTGCAGCTCTCCAATCCTCTTCTTGCATATCGCCTGTTTTTCGCGTTGTAAAGCTATCAGCACCGTGAATCGCACAACCTTTACATGCAAGATTACATCTGCTTGTTACTTCTAACACAACTTGAGTTGGAAAATATGTTGTCATTTTATATATTTACTCTAAAACCCTTATCTTGAAGATTTCTAAATTTATCGCAAAAACTGATAACCTCATCTTTAGATATAGATGGCTGATTTAAAATAGGAACTTTATAGGTTGGAGCACCTTGATACGGAAATACAAAATCCTCCTCTTTAATATATCCCTTTTCTACGCAGTAGTTATAAAGATAAGTACCTGGCAGAGGGTGAAAAAGAGACCAGCCAATAATATCAGGCTTAATTTCAAGCAAAAAAGCGATTGTCTCTTCAACCATCTCTGGGGTCTCGTCAGGAAGCCCAACCATAACCCATGCAAACCTCTCAAAGCCAATATCTTTAGCCCGTTTAAATGCCTTTGCAATAACCTCATTTGACATGCCTCGATTAAGATACTTTTTTCGATAGCTTGCATTTCCAACCTCAACCCCCATAAAAAGACACTTACAACCAGCATCATAGAGCCTTTGCAAAGTTATCTCATCAGCTCGCTCAACACGAATAGCACAGATAAATGGTCTGTTTATCTTTTGAGTATAAACTTCACAAAACTTTTTTACCCACTCTGGGTCAGTTGCAAACATCTCGTCCCAAAACTCAAAACTTTGAGCACTATACTTTTCAACTAAAAACTGGCACTCTGCAATAACACTATCAACACTACGTTTTCTCACATAATGTTTGCCCTTATGCCCGTCAGCAGAGTAGATTTTTAGGATAGATGAGTTGTTGCAAAAATTGCAATTATATGGACAACCTCGACCAGAAGCCATTGGAAAACCGCCAATGTGAGTCAAAGAAAATTGTTCAGGCACGATACCAGACTCTATAAAAATCTCTCTATCCCAATATGGCAGCTCATCTAAATTTTCAGGCTCTGGAAGTGGATTTTTGATAATTTTTGTTTCAAGTAAAGAGCTTTTTTTAACCCACAGCCCCTTAATATCTGTATAGCTTTTTCCATCTTCCAACCTTTGAACAAGCTCTAATAAAGGGCGTTCCCCCTCTCCTATACAGACAACATCAACCCCGCTATGGCTTATAACCTCTTCGGGGCAAAGTGTGGGGTGGTAACCTCCGCAAACAATAGTGGCATGAATTAGATCTGAAGTTGCTGATTTGATGTAGGAGATAAGAGTTGAGATTTGCTCCCAATGTGGTGTATGGACGCTAAATGCAATTATATCAGGGGAGATTCTTTTTATATCAGATAAGATGGTTGAAACTGCCTCACTATTATCATCTTTGCCTATCTGCTCGCCCCTTACATTTAGCAAAAAAGTGTTTATAGATGGTTTATGTTTTTTTAAAAATCCAGATAGAGCAGCAACAGCACTGTTAAATGCTGGACCATTTGAGATGTGATTCATAAATAAGATACGCATTTTTCTTCCCTTAAAAATCTATATTTGATCTTTTATATTTTTTTAAAATCATCTTGAGCCATGTTAGATGCAATCTGCCAATTGTGCTCGCAAGATAGAAGTCCAAGACCTATATTTGTCTCTATTTTAATAGGTCCAATAACCTTATACTCATACCAAAGAAGACCGCTCTTTTCAGCTATTCCACCAACAACACGATATGAGCCTGTTCTTACAGGAAAATTTTTAATAAATAGACGGACAGTTATAACCTCTCCAGCCAAATATGGACCGCATAATACATCATCATGATGTGTCATACTAACATAAAGAGGGGTCTCATCTGGCATCAAAAAGCCAAAACCAAATCTTGGCACCAACCCATTTTTTAAAATCTCTACATCCATTCGTAAAATTGTATCTTGATAAGGGTTAAGAGTATCTAAGCGATTTCCTACCCTATCTTCAATTTGCAACATACCAATATGGCACTCTTTTGAACGCAACGGCTCTTTAACATTTTTTACATTTTTATTTTTTAAATTATCTATATTTTCTGAAATAGCAACCTTTTTTGATTTAGAGTAATCTTCATAACGAGATACAGCCTCTGCACAGCTTCCCATATAACGAATGCGACCATGATCAATCCATATAGCCTTTTCACAAAGCTCTTGAACATGATACATTGAGTGGCTACAAAATATCATGGTTTTACCCTGCTCTCTAAAAAGATTCATTCTATCTGTGCACTTTAGCTGAAATGAAATATCCCCAACAGATAGAGCCTCATCAACAATCAAAATATCAGGATCAACCATAGTTGCAATTGAAAAAGCAAGCCGAACATACATTCCAGAGGAGTAGGTTTTAACTGGTCTGTCTATAAAATCTTCAATCTCAGCAAACTCTATTATCTCTTTTTCCTTTTCTCGTATCTCTTGATCAGAGATTCCAAGCAAAGATGCGTTAAGATAGATATTTTGCCGCCCTGTAAATTCTGGGTGAAATCCTGCTCCAAGCTCTAAAAGGGCTGCTACCCTACCATTGACCTCAATGCTGCCGCTTGTGGGTTGAACTGTTCCAGCAAGAAGTTTAAGAAGAGTCGATTTTCCAGCACCATTATCTCCAATAATACCAAGTGATTGCCCAAAGCCTACCTCAAACGATATATCTTTTAGCACCTCAAAAAGGGTGTGCATAGGTCGCCTTAAAATCGCCTGCAATAGCCTGTGGTGTGGTTTTTGATAGATGTAATAGTTTTTATTAAGATTTTGAACATTTACTCTTAGCATAAACCCTTGCCTGATATATAAAATACTTAAATACAGAAGGGGCTATTTAACATAAAAAATTTAATAAAGAAACTATAAGATTTTAACATCGATCTTTTTGGTGTAAGATTAAAGTGAGAAACTTATTTGCAATAAAATCTGATAAAAAGAGAAAAAATGAGGGATAATTGTTGATAAAAAAAGTGAGGAGCCTTGGGGGTATGGGTGAAAAGATAAAGGTTGTAGCTGGTTCAGCCTGCTATTTGGGCTATTCACCAATTTTGCCAGGAACATTTGGAGCGTTGCCGGGAATATTAATCTATTTTATTTTGTGGAAAGTTGTAAATCCTGACTATCTAAAATTATCTCTTCTTGTAGTTGTAGTTGCCCTGATGCTTCTTAATTATTATCTCACACCTTGGGCTGTTAGGTATTGGCGCTCAAAAGACCCGTCGCAATTTGTCTTAGATGAAATCATAGGTTTTCTTTGTGTTCCAATTTACTATGGAGCAGATAATTTCTACAGAACAACATTGGTTGGCTTTATTCTCTTTAGAATTTTAGATATGGTTAAAATATTTCCTGCAAATTATGTTGATAAAAATGTCAAGGGCTCAACTGGTATTATATTTGATGATGTTATTTCAGCAGGATATGCAGCTTTAATTTTATTTATTTTGGATAAGATACAAATCTAATTAGGTGATAAAATGTTTCTAAACAATAGGATAGATAGATTAAGAGAGTCTATGGACAAAAACAGCTTTGATGCTGTTGTTATATTTTCAGATGAAAATAGACGCTATTTAAGCGGGTTTACAGGAGAAGATGGCAACTATGATGAGAGTGCTGGCATACTTATTATAACTCAAACTGAGCTTATACTTGCAACAGACTCGCGATATAAAACTCAAGCTGAGAACGAGGCTAAACTATATTCGATCTACTGCTACGAAAAGGGTTTATCATTAGAGCTAACAGATATAATAAAGTGGTTAAAATATAAGCCAGCTAAAATAGCTTTAGAGACCTCAAGAATCACATTTGATCTTTATAGTAAAATAGAGCAAAAACTCAATGGTAGCATCTTAAATATTGAGCTTGTCTCTGCTGAAGATGCACTTAAAAATTTAAGAATAATCAAAGATAATCAGGAGTTAGAGGCTATTAGAGCAAGCCTTAAAATTGCTGAAAACTCATTTTTAGAACTCAAAGCTCAAATATCCCCGAACATGACAGAAAAAGAGGCAGCATGGCTTCTTGAAAAGCTAATAAGAGAGAATGGCGCAGATTCATTATCTTTCCCTGTTATTGCAGCCTCAGGCAGTAACAGTGCACTTCCTCACGCCATACCAGATAAAAAGCGATTTAAAAAAAATGAGCCTCTGCTATTTGATTTTGGTGCAAAATTAAATGGTTACTGTAGCGACATCTCTCGCACTCTTGTTATTGGTAAGGCTGATAACACCTTTAAAGAGGCATATCAGACCCTTTTAGATGCCCAAAATATGGCTATAAATGCAATACGTCCCGATATTAAGTGCAGTGAAATTGATAAGATTGCAAGAGATCATATTGATAATTCAAAGTTTAAAGGCAGATTTGGTCACGCATTAGGGCATGGGGTTGGGATTGCAATACATGAGCCGCCAAGAGTCTCAAGGCTTGATGACACCCTGCTTAAAGCTGGCATGGTTGTAACGATTGAGCCTGGAATATATGTTCCAGAGTGGGGGGGAATTAGGCTTGAAAATATGGTAAGAGTTACTGAAAATGGGGCAGAGGTGTTAAACAGCATAGGATTTAATGAATATATTATTGCATTGTAAAACATTCTATTAAAAATAAAAAAGGGATGTCCCATACTTTTTAAAGCAGAAACATCCCTCAAATTACACTTTTATACTAAATTTATTAAATAAACTTATTTCGCAACTGCTGCTACTGTTTTGATAATCTCTGCTGCCTGTGGATGTGCGTAGATAAGAATCAGAGCAACAACCAGAGCATAAATACAGAGAGACTCAATCATGGCAAGACCGATCAGAAGGGTTACAGTTACCTTTCCTGAAGACTCAGGGTTTCTTGCAATACCCTGAACCGCACCATTAAGACCCATACCCTGACCAATACCGCAACCAAATGCTGCGATTCCGATTGCAATACCTGCTGCCCATACACACGCGGTAAAAAAATCCATTTTTTTCTCCTTTTTACCTTAAAAAATTAAATTGATAAATATGCGGCTTCTTCCAAAACCCGCAACTATTATAACGCATCAGCAACATGCTGATAATTATCAGTGAGCATGTTCCATAGCACCTGTAAAGTACATTACAGAGAGCAGGAAGAAAACAAAAGCCTGAACAAGTGCAACAAAAATACCAAGAGCCATTATTGGCAGCGGAGCAAAAAAGGCTCCAGCAAGAGCAAATAAAATGCCAAGAACAAGCTCATGCCCCATCATATTTCCAAAAAGACGGAAAGAGAGCGATAATATTCTTGCAGCATGTCCAATAAGCTCAATAGGTAGAATGATTGGAATCATCCACCATACAGGACCAATAAAATGTTTGTAGTATTTTGATCCATGATATTTAATACCAATAACATGGGTAAACACAACCGTAACAAGAGCTAAAGCTGCAGTTGTATTTAGATTTGCCGTAGGCGGAAAGAAGCCCGGCACAAGACCAATAAGGTTTCCGATAAAAACAAATAGGAATATGGACGCAGCAAGTGGGAAGAGCCATCTCCCCTCTTCGCCTGTAATCTCAACCATAAACTCCTCAAGACCGGAAATAAGCACCTCAAAAAAATTCTGGATAGGCTCTGGAATTAGCTTAGTATTTTTACCAGCAAGCCAGCCAAACAAGATCAATATTGCCATAACAATCCACATATAAATAACATGAACATTAGCATGGGCAAAATGATCTAAGCCTATCAACTCAAAAAACTTTACAAAAAACAGATACGGATGTTCCACCTTAGACCGCCTCCTTGAAAATAAGTCTTGTTAATTCAAGAGTAGTTGCAGCCATAATGCTTGCAACCACAACCGAAAGTCCTATAATGAGTCCCATCGGTTCAACTATATTTCTATTTATAAGCGCAAATATCACAATTCCGCTTATCGCAAACCTGATATAATATTTAACAATAACCCCACTTAATATGGAACGCCCATCGCTGTATTCCATATTGTCATTATTTAGAGAAAATTTTGATTGTTCAAACTTTGAAGGATCAAATGCTTTATAGAGTGTGCGTTTAAGAAGGTGAAAATTGAGGGTAACAAGAAGTCCGCCGCATAAAATACCAAGGGCAAATTTAAATGGTGTGTTAATAAATCCCAAAAGTGTCGCTACAATGAAAAGATACCAATTCGATTTGATAACAAAAGCTATAATCCGTTTGTGAGTATCTGTTTCCATCTTAATTACTACAGTCTCCTGCTCCTCTTTGCTGCTCCAATAAGATTTCTAAACCCTGCTGCAATTCCAAGTCCTAAAAAGATCATTGTTAAAACAGGCTTTGTGTCAAATTGACCATCAAGCCATACACCCAAGAAAAGTCCAATAAATATAGATAGTGCAACAGAGAGTCCTAAACTGCTATAATAGGCAAGCTCACGTATTGTTTTAGATGTCTCTTTTTTCATATACAGCGAACCTTTTACAGCAAAACATCAAAAGATTAATAATTTAGGTGCAATTAGCACATGATTCTTTTCAAGTCAACGTCAAAATTTGGGGAAATTCTCTTTTCTTTAAGCCCATTCTCTTCTCTTAAGAGAAATCCCTGTGTGAGATGGTTTTGCTTAATTTACATTGATTCCATTCTTTTCACCTCTAATAAAATATCTGCCTCAGTTAGCCTCTCCATCTTTTTCATGCTGCAATATGCTGCTGCTGCATCAAGAAGTGAAATCGCTTTCCCTGGAAAATATTGATCAGGAATATTTTTTTCACTTAAAAATACAGCAGCCATTAAGGCTTGCTCATCAATTTTTAAACTATGATGTTTTTCAAATGAAGGTGCTATCCCTTTTAAAATTGTAAATGTCTCTTCAGGAGTTGACTCTCTGACTAAAATTTTTTTAAATCGTCTTGATAGAGCCTGATCTTTTAATAATATTTGAGCACCCTCAAATGTGGTTGCCCCAATACATGGAAACTCTCCTCGTGCTAATACAGGTTTTAAGGCATCAACCGCACCTATTGCACCTTCAGCAGAGCCAGCACCAAGTAAAGTATGAATCTCATCAATAAATATAATTATGCTATTGCGATTCTTTTGCACATCTTCAATCAACCCCTCAAGTCTCTGTTCAAATTCCCCTCGATATTTTGTTCCAGCAACCAAATTATTTAAAGATACAAGATACAACTCTCTACCTTTAAGACCAAACGGCACTTCATCTTCTGCAACCATTTTTGCAAAACCCTCCACAATTGCAGTCTTACCAACTCCAGGGTTGCCAACAAGAAGTGGATTGTTTGTCTCCATCTGAGATAGTATCTGAATTACCCGCTCTATCTGTGCCTCTACCCCGACAACTGGTTTTAATTTATGGATATAGCTCTCATCTGTCATTAAAAGCCCATATTTTTTAAGAAATTTTTTGCTATTTTTTTCAGATGTAAAGCTAAAATCAAAAAAAGAGGTCAGCTCGTCAGGTAGCTCATAGGAGGGTGGAACAAGCATATAAATTTTTTCTTCTCTATCAGAAAAATTACGAGAGATATTTTTTATCAAAGCTCTTATCTCACCAATATCAGGGTGAACGCTATTATTACTTCCAAGATAGTGGTGAAAATCCTCTAAAATATAGACCACTTTTGTCTGTGCTCTGTTGAGTATAAATTTAATTGCATCTTTGGGATTTTTAAAAACAGAGTCGCTACTATCAGAGAGAGGATAAATCTTTGAATCGTGATAAAGTGTAAAACCTTGAACCTGATTCCATACAATTGCTGCTTTTCCTTCTCTTTGTTCTGCCTGAATGATATTTTGCAGCTCTTTTGAGTGGTCTTCGTATTTGACAAGAAAAAGGGGCGAGATTCCCATTATTTGATAACCGGCTTATAGTTTGATTTTCTCTGCCACAGCTTTAATGAAATATCCATGCTATTTTCAGTCTCTTGCATCTCATACCACGCCTTTTTGAGCATAGTGTCATACTCTTTTAGCTGAGGTAGCTTCTCCTGCTTTTCTCGATTAAGATCATCAAGCACATTGTGTAGAGTCTGTATCCGTTTGGATAGCTCAGTTTTATCATTTTTAAGCTCATTACACTCTGCAACTAAGGTATCAAGCAGTAGTAGAGCACTCTCTTCGTCAGATTTAACATTTTTAATCTTCTGACGAATTTTATTAACCTCAGTCATCAATGCCTCATTTTCAGCCTCTAACCTCCTATTTTTATCACTCTCAGAATAAGCCTTTATTCGCTGTTCATAGGTTTGAATATCTTTGGTAATTTTTTCAATTGATTCATCTATAATCTTAAGCTCTTGAGTAAGTTTGTTGATATTCTCTTGTTGCTCTTGATTTTTTGTCTGCAACCGCTCTTTGAGTCTTTCCAACTCATTTTCACTTCTAATACTATTTTTGATCTTTTTTTTAATATCATTGTTAAGATCGTTATTTAGTGAAAAATATGGTTCTTGAGCAATATCAGTTGTATCATCTTGCCAGCTCTTTATAAATTTGATAGCGTTTTTCATCAGATGTTTTTAGCTCCTCTTCAAGTGTAGTTATCTTTTCAAGGTATGTAGCTCTCTCCTGAACCAACTTTTTGATCGCTGCTATATTTTCTCTGTTATTTGCTGACACAGCATCTAATTTTTTAATAAGATACTCTATTTCAATTCTATAATCTTTTTTATCATCTTCAAGATTTGAAATTTTATCTTTGTATTGCTCAATTAAATTATCTTTTTGGGCAATAAGCTGTTGCAAATCCCTTATTTTGTGCTGAGCAACATTTCTCTCATCTATCAAATAGGCTATCTCCATCTGAAACTCCCGTTTAGATGGAATCTCCTCTTGCATACGCTTTATAGTATTTTCAAGCTCAACTTTTTCAGCTCTTAGATCAATAATCATCTCTTTTGAATCATTGAGATCATTTTCTAAATGGGTATTAAGCATCAAGGCACTCTGAAGTTGGGACTCCATCTTCTTGACAACCTTTACCATATTAGAGATGGTCTTCTCAGGGTCAATTATATATGTCCCCTCTTTGAGAATATCAAGCCCCTGTAGCTCAGGCATAAGGATTTGATCAACTGTTTTGTTTATGTTTGTCTCTTGAGCAGAAATATCAATGGAATCTGTCTCATATTTAAATTGATCAGCATCAACAGCACTATTCAAAAGGCTGGCACTACTACTGTTTGAAGCGTCTGCTATTGCCTGTTCAGTAGTGTTATAAATCTCTTTATTTTCCAAAACAGAATGTGTCATCATATTTCTCCTTTTTTGTAATAGATGACCTCAATTTTCTTTTGAACATCATTAATTCTCTTTTGCAGATTGTTTATTGCTCTGAAAAATGATGTTTTAACTCTATTATCAAGGTTTTCCGAATCTTTGAATTTAAATGGAATCTCTGCTTCAAGTATCTGGCTTTTTGATTGAAGCGTCTCTATTTCCCCATTCATAAAATTGACATCTTGCATCAAATCTTCAAGCACCATCATGTTCTCATCGTATGTTGCAGAGACTGAGTTGAGTATTTTAAGGAGTTTCTCCTTTTCTGACTCTAAAAACCTCTTTTGGTATGTAAGGTTATCCTCTTCAGAGATAAAACTTGAGACTGTTCCCTTCAATTCAACAAGTTTTTTTAGCAACTGCTCTCTTTTGGCTTTTCTGATTTCAATCTCATTTTTTAAGTTCTCTACTTGACTTATCAGCTCTTTGTTTTGCTGTTTTATCTCAGAAAGGAGCAATGTTGTTTTTCCGTTTAATTCTGATGCCTCCATCTTTTATCTCCTTGAAGTCTCTTCTTCATAGACACTACCCACTGAATAGAGATCAGCTTCTACTTCACCAACTCGTTTTTGATGCCACCAATCAATCAGATTTTCAACAGCACTTTTTAACAGCTCACCTTCAACATTAAGGTCAAATTCAATCTCCTCTCCAACTATCATCTTTAATGTATCAAGAGCCTTTTGACGCAAATTTTTGTCATTATCCCCAAGTGCTCTGATAACAGGCAAAATAGTTGTCTTATCCCTAATTGTGCCAAGTGCTGACAATGCTGCCTCTTTAACATTTGCATTATGGTCTCTTAAAGATTGAACCAAAGAGGGTATTGAATCTATGTTATCTTTCCAGCCAATAAAAGTAATAGCAGATTTTCTAACCTCAGGATGTTGATCTTTGACTGCATTTAAAAGTATCTGCAAAGCTTGGCTATCATCTTCTTTAGCAAGTCTGTAAAGACCTCTAAGGCAGGCTAAACGGATTGTGTAGTTTTTATCAGTTACCGTCGTCTTAAACAGCGGCACAGCATCAACACTGCCAATAGTTATTAGAGCATTTATGATCTCTGATGTAAGGTTTGGATCATCGAGTTTTACAGCTGCCATAAGAACTGGAACAGCAGCTATGTTTTTTATATTTGCAAGCTCATTTGTAGCCAATATTCTAAGCTCTTGATCTTTTGACAAAAGATCATTTACAAACTTCTCAAATTTAGATTTTTCAGAGTCAGAATCAAAATTTGCATATTCCAAAGAGTTGGCAATAGCCTCTTTTAGAGCATCTTTTTCTTGATTTGCTCTTGGATTAAATCTTTTTTTGTCTTTTTTTGTCTTTTTTATAGCCTCTTGATTTTGCTCTTTTAGCTTAGTAGTAACAATCTGTTTAAGTGTCTGAACCTGCTCTTCATACTCATTAATATCTAACATTAGATTTTTAATGCTTTTATTAAATGTCTCAGAATTGGCACCATCAGATTGTTGCCGTTTTACCAGCTCCTTTCCTATCTCTTCATATACCTCTTTGATCTTTTGCTCTGTAAGTGTTATTTGATTCTCAATTATGCTTGATTTATAAGGGTAGATAAAATCGACACTTTTTTTGACAAAATCTTTGGTTGTCTGTGGCATTTTTATCGGGTTATCTTGAGAAAATGTAGCCCCCCCCTTTTTGATAAGCCCATGCCCTAAATCGTAAAGATCAACAAAAGCACTGCCTGCTGCATTCAGAACTTTGGCAGTAAATCCTGCAAATCCTTTTCGTTTACCAGTTGCTTCAGGCATAATCCTCCTATTGATTAATTGGCTACAGGTGGTGTTTTAATAATAAAATATGTAGATATGTATTAAATTTAGATAAGTATGTTTCAACCTCTTTTGTAAGATAGCTATTTAGCTCTTCAACCTTTTGAGATACTAAATTAACTATTGTTAAATAGTGGTTATTTTTTCTAATGTAACCTCTATTAATGTCTATCTGCTTTTGAAGATCACCCATTGCCTGCTCAATATTTTCAAGCTGATCCATCTCTGCTTTTCGTCTTTGCATATATTGAATCTTTTCAACTATTTCCCCTTCTAACTCTTTTTCTTGTTCGAGCCTCTCTATAGTAGAGTTGAGATCAGATGTAAGCTGAGATCGTATCTCTTTGTTTTTATCAATATTTTTGATTAATATATTTTGTTGCTCTTTTAAACCATCTATTGTCAACTGCAATGAGCTTTTATCAATATCTGGTTTTCCTTGGGCTTTAAAAGTATTGACTTTGGTTTCAAGTTCATTGATAGAGCTATTAAGTTCAGATTCAAGAGAGGCGAATCTATCCATCAGCTCTTTCATGGCTGCTATCTCATTTACTACCTTATTGATTGTCTCTGTTGCTTCAGATCGGTATGATTCAACATTGTCATTATGAGGCACAAGTATCTCAAAGTGATAGTCATCAATTGATTCAGTCTTAAAACCTTGCATAAGTTTGTTTGTATTTCTATATGTTTCAACCTCTTTGTTCAATTTGTTGAACGTTTTGATATTATCAGCAAGAAGTTTTTGGCTCGCCTCTTTTTTTATAATGCTCTTTTGGTTCTGCTGCTCAAGTGAATTAACCTGTTTTTGTAAAGTTTGAATATCTTTGTGTAACTGTGAAATGTTTAACCTTGATTTTGCAATATCACTCTTTCTTCTATCTAAATTGTTCTGAATATCAAGTAGCCTTTTATACTTAGTTTCAAGAGCCTCTTTTTCTGTCTCAATCTTGCTATACTTCTCTCTGATCTTTGAAAGCTCTGGCTCTATCTCTTGAATTGCTATAATAGTTTCATTAATTCCTTTTGATTTTTGATCAATGCTATGTTTAAGAAATTCAAGCTCTTTAAAATTACTCCATATATTAGATTCAAGGATTGATATTTTTTTTTTGGCAGAAAGAACAGCATTTAACTTGTTTGCATAATCAATAATCTGTTTTCTTTTGTTAGATTTATCACTGGAGTTTGTTGATGTCATTATCCCCCCTTGTAACTTCTGCAAATTAACCCTATAACAATATCTTTGGATAGAATCTCTTTTTGATCTCTATCTGGGTATTAAACAGCGATGTTAAATGAGATAACGCTTTTTTTATTAAATTTTTAGACTCAATCAACTCAGCATTACTTGCTTGAGCCTTTAACTGAAGCTCGTCATAAGATTTAACAGCATCTTCAAGAGCTAATAAATACTCTTGTTGCTCACTGTTGCGACTGGTCAACTCTTTGAGATTACTACTATTTTCAGATAATTTATCTGACAAAATAGAGATATCTTCACCATCTTTTGCTGCTACTGTTTTTAGCTCTTCTACTGCTGCCTCAAGATATTTTAAATCATTTGCAAGTTTAACTGTTTCAGTAAATAGTGCAAGTTCTGATTCTAATTGAGACTTTTTTTCTTCTAACCTATCAATCTGCGTTCTCTTTTTATTAAAATCAACCTTTATAATTTCCCGATCACCAGCCACTTTTATAAACTCAGTAGAGAATTCATCAAGCTCTTTTTCATTTTTGATATGCTCTTGTGCACTTTGTGAGAGCATATCGGAAACTTCATTTAAATAGAGTTTTTTTTCGTTTTCAGCACTAATAATCTCTGATAACACTCTACTATTTTCTTGCTCTTGTTCTAAAAGAGCTTTTGATAGCTCTTCTCTTAAATTGTGATTTTTAGATAACTTCTCTTCTAAAATCTCTTTTTGACTCTTTAGGCTATTTATCTCTTTTTCAGACTCAAGCAGCTCACTACTAATATGCTTTAACTCGTTTTCAAGTGAAGGGAGCCTGTTTTGTAAAAATGGGATTCTATTTCTTGCAACTTGGTATTTTTTGTCAGTAAGGATAAACTCTTTTTTAAAAGCTCTTAATTTGTTAGTTTGAGTCTCATACTCAGACATCTTTTCGCTAAGCACTTGGCTTAATCGTTTTATTTCATTAGATGATAGGAGATACTGATTTTCTAAAAGATCAATTTTTTCTTTCAAATCTGTAGTGTTGTTTTGCAGCATAGAATGAACCCTCATTTATATATCGTGTGGTCTCTATCAAGAAAAAGATTAAATCATTGTATTTTCCCACTGCTCTTGAAGTTTGTCTAACCTTGATTGTATCTTTGCATTTTCACTCTGTAACTCCAAAATTTTGGCTTCTGCTGCCTGTGCAATAGCTTGAAACTCTTTTGCCTCTTTTTGGGCTTTATCAGCTTTTAACTCTGCCTCTTTAACCGTTTTTTCTGCATTTGCAAGCTTTGCATCATACTCAGCCTTCTCATTTTCGCAAAGCTCTATCTGCTCAACTATCAGTTCTAAAATCTCGTTATGTTTTGCTTTTAACTCATTTTCAACATCATCTTGGGTTTTGTTAGCATTAAGCTCTATTTTAAGTTCAGCTATTGCTGTTTGTAAATCTTTAAGATAGGCAAGTAAGGTCTCGTTTGTAAGAGATGGTAATAGATAGCCTGTTATAATAAGGTCAAATTCATCTTTTACTTGTTCAGCAATATCTTCAAGTTTTGCAACCGTAGTTACTTCAAATTGCTCAAACATAACCATTGCCTGCTCTGTTACCTCAGAGTTATAATCCAGTAAAAGTATCTTTTTTGTTTTATCAGCCATATAAATGACCTCGTTTAAATTTTAGTTTTTCTGTTAAAGAGTAATGGTTGAGATAGTGGTTGCAGCTTTAAATAGGAACAGGCATGGAGAGATAAAGAGACCAAATTTGTGGTTAGAAACTTAAAATATAATTACTCTTCTGTAATTTCGTCCCAATATTCATCAGGCATATCCCGTGCCAACATCAATGCCCCGTTTGCACCTGCAAACAGAGGCTCTTCAATTTTTGTAACGCGTCCATAACCTAAGGTCTTTTGCATATAATTTTCAATCTCTTTTTTAAGTCCACTAATCTGGCTACCACCGCCCGCAAGAACTATATTTCCTTTAAGTTCATTTTGAAATTCAGGGTCAGATGTTGCAACAAGTTTTTTAATACCCTCAACAATATCAGGAACAATCTCTTTGCAGGCAAGTCTAAGTTCATCTGTAACATCATAGGTAGTTGGTTTTCCATTAACAGGAATCTCAATAGTAACCTTTTCTCCTTGCGAAGATATAAAGGCATTCTCCTCTTTAAATCGTTTGATCATATTGACTGTCAAATTAGCCTCTGGGTATCGTTTATGCACAAGTTTTAACAATGTTCTATCAATATGATCACCTGCCATTAGAGATGTAATCTGATCCTCTTCAGAGGGGATTGTGCCGTGCATTCTGCATAGATCAACTGTACCTGCCCCAATATCAATGATAAGATAATTGTAGAGACAGCCAAGATTGTATGCAACTGTAAAAGGCTCGGAGACTACCATAACACCATCTAAAATACCTTTTGTAATATCAAGAATTGCTTTTTTATTGTTCAAGCTGGCAAGAGCAGGGGCACCAACAACGCCTCTTATAATAAGATTGTCCTTTGGCTCATCTTTTATTACAAGGCTTATAACATGCTTTAGTAGCTCTCTTGAGACCTCAAGAGATTTTTTATATCCTGTATTGTGGGCATCTGGATCATCGGAAAACTTAATCACACCATTTTCAATAGGTTTATAAAGTTCCAACCCCATCTTGTATTTAAGAGCATCGTCACCAAAAACAATCTTTTTGCCAAGCATCTTTTCTGTTACTGCATCTTTTGCATATCCAACATAACTTGGAACAAAAGTTCTAATACCATTATCACAGGCAATAACTGTTCTTGATGTTCCAAGGTCTATCCCTACATTTAGCGTTTTTCTACTTGCCATAACTCTCCTACTCAGAGTTTTTTAACCATCTGTTTTTTAATAAAATCACTCTTGTTTGTTTACGCTGTTTTGTAATTCGTTAAGCCTTGTAAGTTCGTTACGCAGTTCATAAATTACATTTCGCTGGTGTAATAGCTGTTTGACAACAAAATAGATGATTATTGCTAATATTATTAGTAGTATAAATGTCAACATATATTCTCTTTTTTTATCCTTTTTTGTTTAGCAGGTTTGTTCTATTACAAGATATTTTCTAAGCTCATGCTTTCTTTCAATAAAATGTTTTCTGTAGAGCATAAAAGCTGCATCATAAGAGGTGTTTACCATCTCATAATTTGAATGTGCACTCACAACTACACATATAACAGGAACTGCTCTTGAAAAGAGTTTTAATAAAATAGCACAACTGAACCGTCTAACTATTCTTGCCATAGCTCTTTTGGTGAGTAACTTTGTATAGTGCTCCCCTCTGCTCTCTTGCTCTTTTTTTCTTAAAAGGCAAATCTCTTTAAGTATCTCTTGTTTTAAACGATCTCCCACAAGAGATAAGAGCATAATGCTTAAAATTATCTCTTTTTCAATAGGATCATTTGGATTAAAACCATAACAAAAAGCAACATGCTGTATCATGTTAAATATCCTTACAAGGATTGCCGAAAGATCAGCGGGCGCCGCAAGTTCACCAGCAATGCCTGCAATACCACCTTGAATTGCAGCACTTGCTGCATGGACATTAATAAAGTTTTGGTTGCACTCATCAAGCTGCTTTAAATAACATTTTTGAAGTTCTGCAAGATCGTTTATATGAATCCCATGTTTTTTTAGCCGTTTTATAAGACGATCTTTAGATACTGTAAGGTCTGCAACACGATAGAGATATTCAATAACGCTTCCAACCGTCTTTTCAACGGTCTGTATGTTTTTTTGCCCCATTTTATCAAACATAGAATAGATAGGATTAGAAACAATGCCCATTACCCTGTTAAAATAGCTGCTCTTTTGCGTTTCCCATTTTAAAATCTGCTTATATGAGATGATTTCATACTTTTGCATCTCATAAATATCTAAGTTATCCTCTAAGTCGTTCAATGGAATCACCCTAATGTTTCTATAAAATACTTCTCTCAAGCGTAACAGTAAGAGTTTTACGTATATCTCCTCTTATTATGCAGATGCGTATGGTCTGATATGGTTCACACCCTGCAAGATCAGATAAAAACTCTCGCACACTTCTTGTTTTTCTGGAGTTAAACGACATGATAATATCACCCTCTAAAATACCGCCACGTTCAGCAGGAGAGTTTGGCAGAACCTTTTCAACAAGCACCCCACCCTCTTTTTCTGCATCTTCAAGCTCTGCTGCCTCAATGGTGTTATCAGACACATCTCTTATTGTAACACCAAAGTATGGGTAAGATTTAATAAGAGGCGCTAACCATTCTGGTCTCTCTTCAGGTAGTAGATGGATAGTCTCTGTATATTCATTATTTTTTGATACACACATGTATATATCAACCCCAATTTCACTGCCAGCAAGGTCATTTTGGAACTGGTATGCTGTGCGTATCTTTCTTCCGTTAAACGATAAAATAATATTTCCAGATTCAATGCCAGCTCTTTGTGCAGGAGAGTTATTATCAACGCTGTTTACATAAGCCCCTTCAGGTCTATCCAACATCGCCTTTGCTGCTTGAATAGGGGTAACATCGCTAATATTTACTCCAATCCATGCTGTTCCCCATTGAGTTTTAAATTGTTCATAATCTAAAATAGATTGTTCAGTGTTGCTTTTATGAGTAGTAGAATACTCATCTGCATTTGTGTTTGAACGATCCTGAAACAGTAACACAACAGCAACAGCATTAAAAATTAGGGAGATAAGAGTTATTGCGATTAAGCTGTTATTTTTGAAATCATACATAACTTTAAGAACCTTTCTTATTTTATACTAAAGATATAAAATACTCTATTCTATTGCCAGATCAAAACCTACCTTTATTCTGTCCCGTACTCTTAAACCCCCCATTAGTGCATTGTAAGGTTTAATGCCATAATGTGTTTGAAGCAACATTACAGAGCCTTTAAACCTTTTACCATCATCACTTTTAACTTTGAATGTTATACACCTGTTTGTACCGTGCAAAGATAACTCGCCTTTAACTAAATAGTAAGTTTGCTCTTTTTTTATATCCATAGATTTAAATATAATGGTTGGATATTTTGATATATGTAATACATCTTCTTCTATAAAACTTTTAATTTCAGATTTATCTCTATTTTTTAAAAGACCCAACTCTCGCTTACCCTCTTTCATGGCACAGCTCACCTTTAACGAGTCTGGTTTAACTTCTAAATTAAAGTTACCAGAACTTAGATCTCCATTTGGCATATTTAGATTGATTTTAAAATCAGTAACTTTAATGAGCAGATCATGGGACAATGTACTGAGCATACCCTCTTTAAACGTGTAAACAAATAGATTTCCAGAGTTAGGGGTTAAACAATATGTAGATACTAATGACATCTCTCTCTCCACGCCGCAATCTTGATATTTTTTTATCCAAATATCTCTTCTGAAGGCTCTTTTTGTATTTGGACGGGTTGGCTATATTCACAACTGCATTTAAATACACACGGTCCCTCTGTCTTATAGCATAGTTTACTGCATGTTGGTTTTAGTCCATTTGTTGCAAAGCTAAACAGATAAAATGCTGCAAATGTCCCTATAACAGAGGCTAAAAGATATACTAACAGATAATCAAACATCATCAAAATTGATGCTGTGCCAAATGTTCTGGCAATGTTCATGCTTGCACCTGAAATTGATGCAAAAAGCAGGTTAATCAAAATAATATATATTGCTGCCGCAATACCTGTAAATCGCCCACCATTTTGAGAAGATATAAAAGAGAAGATCATTATAATTAAGACAAATACAACCACAATCTCAATAATAAAGGAGAGGATCAGTGGATATTGGTTAGATGGAAGGGTTAATGTTACAAGCGGGTCTTTCCATGTGAAGAGCAAAAATACAAGCCATGCTGCAAAAGAGGCGCCAGCAAATTGGGCAATAATATAACATACAGTATCAAGATTACTCATCAATTTATTTAGCCAAAATGCAGCAGTTACAGCAGGGTTAAGATGCGCCCCACTTCTTTTGCCAATAGGAGAATATACAACTACAAGAAGCCCTATGGCAAAAAAACTTCCGATTATCATATATTTAGTAACACCTCCAATATTAATGGTGCTAACCAGAAAAATACCAATAAGCCCTATAAAAATCTGGATAAATGTACCTAAAAATTCGCACAAATATTCTGTCCAGTTCAATTAACACCTCTCTTTACACAATCAGCAAAACCCCACCTTAGATTACAAATTCTCTTTTGGATCAATATTATTGGATTGTTGTAATGTGTCTGGTATTTCACCTACTTCATCTATTGATGGCATAAAAATTTCACCTTCACCGATTCTTTTTTTCTGCCACCAATCAATCAAAGAGTCCACAGCAATAGACCTATCCTCTTTAGAGGCATCCATATCAAAAGGAATTTGTTCGCCTGTAATCATTTTCAAGGTATCAAGTGCTTTTTCTCTAATTGTCTCATCTTTATCTGCAAGTACACGAATAACAGGAAGCACAGTTGCCTTATCTCTTATGGTAGCCAGTGCATCTAAAGCTGTTTTTCTTACATCATCATTATCATCTTTTAAAGCGTTTACCAGCGATGGAACAGACTCAGCATTGTCCTTCCAACCAATAAAGGTGATAGCACATTTTCTAACATCTGAGTGCTCATCTTTAACTGCATTAACAAGCATCTGTAGGGCTTCGTCATCTTCTTCTGCAAGTTTATAAAGTCCTCTAAGACATGCTAAACGGATTCTGTAGTTCTTGTCTGTTACCATCTCTTTGAAAAGTGGAACAGAATCAACACTACCAATTGTTATCAAGGCATTTATAATTTCTGATGTCAGATTTGGATCCCCAGCTTTTACCGATTCTGTTAATACTGGCACAGCAGCCTCATTTTTCATCTTTGCAAGCTCGTTGGCTGCAAGTATTCTCACTTCATACTCTTCTGATAATAGATCATTGGCAACTTTTTCAAATTTTGATTTTTCAGATATAGAGCTAAATTTGCCACTCTTTAATGCAGATTCAATCGCAGATTGAACAGCCTCCTCAACTGTTAGAGCCTTTGTGTCGTGTTTTCGCCCTAATGGCTGTTTTTGTTTATCTTTTGCTTTACCCTTTTTATCTTGAGCCTCTGCTTTCTCTTTTTTAATAAGAGAGGCTTTTTCTTCAAGTCTGCTTATCTGCTCCTCAAACTCTTTAACATCAGAAGTCAATTTTTTAATGTTATCAAGCACTTCTGGATCACTATCAGCTCCAGAAGATGTTTTAGTTTTTGACTCCTCTTTACCTATTTCCTGATATATCTCTTTAAGTTTGCCCTCTTTAGCCTTTATACGCTCTTTGATTATTTTTGCTTTATCAGAAGAAGAGGTAGAATCAGCTTTTTTTTTACCAATTGTTTTGGTTTTGCTGGAGAATTTAGAGGTAGTCTCTTTAGAAAAATTAACAATACAGCCCAAAGCACCAGCTCCTAAATCATACAAATCCACAATAGCACTACCTGCTTCATTTAAAACCTTAGCAGTAAAGCCTACAACTCCTGTTCTTCGATTTTCTCTGTCTGGCATAAACCCCTCCAATATTTTTTAAAAAAATTATAGCAAATAGAACTTATCTGTATCTTATTTAGGATATAAACGCGCTTTTCTCTCTGCAATCGCCTCATCAATCTGCTGTTGAATATTGTCTAATTTACTAAAAAACATATTTAGTTTTTCATCATTAGAAAAATCGCTATCTGCTTTGCTCTTTCTAATACCAACAACCCTTTTCCCAACCCTTTTGATCAATTTTTCTTTTTCTTTTTGTAACTCACCTATAGTATATGTGAGCGATATGCCATGCGTTGAGCCTTTCATCTTTTGAGAAGCAGCAGAAATTTTATCAAATAGAACATCTCCTAAATTCCGCAAACTGTATCGTAAATCATCTCCCATTTATCGCCTCCTAATCTCTTAGTATTGTTTGATTTTAGTGTTATATTTAAATTTAATTGTATATCTTTATGGGCTTAGATTATAAATTTGATTGTTTGATTAATTGTTTCAACTTTTTTTGTTCATTAACAAGCATACGAAGAACAGCTCTTTTTTCTTCATTAATCTCTTTTTTCTCACCACTCTTGCCAATTGAACTCTCTGAAAGTTTGCTCCCCTGCTTTTCAAGGCTTAACAATCTCTTTTCAAGTTCTAATATTGACACTTCAATCTCTGAAATCTTTAATCTATTTCTATTTTCAGCTTCAGTAACAGCATCAGAAATAAGTGATGCTCTATTTGTCTTTTTAAGTGCTAAATAAGTTTTTACATTTTTTTGTTTGTCTTTTCCTCTTTTGTTGATTTTCTTCACTAATGACTTCTTACAAGCGTTTCTGTCTGCTGGAATTGCAACTCCTAACACACAATAAGTAGCCTTTTTAACAGAATCTCCACATTTACTGACAAAGCTCCACACAACAAGTCCCATATAATCAACTGTAGAGATGGTGTAATTTACTGTTTTTTCAAATGAGAATGCTCTTTTTTTATCCATAAGATTAAGCCTCTTTTTTGTGAAACTTGCAGTATAGAGACAATTGTTATTTTCCAGAATTGAATCTTAGACTTATTGATCAACCACTTAAAAGATCAATAGAGCTAAACGACAATTCTGGAAATCTAAGGGCATCAAGGTTCAATTGCTGCTTTTGTTATAGCATAACTTAGTAAAGCAACTCCAAAAAGTGCGGCACCTGCAAAAAACACTGGTACTGCTGCTAATGCAGCAGCCTTGAAACCTGTACCATAGCTCAATGAAGATACCCCTGTACCATAACTTACTGTCGAATATGTTACAGTTGGATTTGCCATACAAGCTCCAATATGTGAAGATGTTCCTGCAACAGAGGCGGATGTACTGAGCGTGCTTGAAGATGCAGGTAAAATGGCAGTGGTACCAATTGATGTTTGAGCAACACTACTTGTTCCACTCATGACTTATCCTCCTTTTTAAAAATTTTCAGGGCTTAAAAAACTATTACTTTACTCATTATTTGTCAGCTCTTCTAACTCCTGAATCTTTTCGCAGTTTCTTTTTACCTTCATTCCAATTACAAATACAGCAACAACAAGAGCAGTTAGAATAATACCACCAAAGCTTATTGACATTATAATCACCTCCTTTTTTATATAATTGTTAAAATATTTAACTTACTTGTCCATTTTTGAACTCTTTTAATATACCAGTAATGCAACTAAAAAATTTATTACAAAAGGATAGTAAAATACTCCTTTGTAATAATTACTTTAGCGAGCCTTCTCTCTTATACTGCTTATTCCAGCAATAATGGACAAAGTTCCAAAAAGAACCAAGAGAATATCAATAATAACACTTGCTAAATCAACAAATATCCACCAGTGGGTTACTACACCGTATATTCCTAAACACAGCAGAAAAAATCCAAAAATGAACTGTAAAATGCTCATACCCCCTCTCCTTGTAAATATTGAATCTTCATTAATATAAGTTTTACCCTGTTAATGGGAATTGCAAACCCAACTCCGCAATAAACCCTTGATGGTGCATAAATAGCAACATTGACACCAATCACTTCCCCCTCCATATTTATCAATGCTCCTCCACTGTTACCAGAATTGATGACAGCATCTGTCTGTAATAGAGATTCATATTGGCGACCATCAATATCAACAGTTCTGCTTGTATCACTTATAATTCCATGAGTTACAGATTGCTCTAAACTAAACGGACACCCAATTGCAATAACCTCGTCAGTAACCTCAACCATGTCAGAATTACCAAGTGTTGCTGTTTGAAGTAAAAAGCCTGTATCTATTTTGATAACAGCAATATCAATATCTGGGTGCATTGATATAATAGTGCAAGGATAGGTTCTATCTTTGATGCCATACAGACTAACTTGAATGTCTGTAATCTGTGAGACCACATGATAATTTGTTATAATGTAACCTCTTGAATCAATAATTATACCTGATCCCATTTTATCACCTGGCAGCGATGTTGGTTGTGTAAACGATATTAATGCACTTGATGGAGGCAATAGAGCATTGCTGTTTTTTCTGCCTGTGATATAAACAACTGCACCTCTAACTTTTGATACAGCTATTGGCACCCTTTTGCTTGATGTTGAGGTCAAAACAATGTTGGAGTTCTGTAACCCCTCATTTGCAACCATGACCTGAGCATCATCTTTTGGCATAATGTAATGGATAGCAATAGAGCCAATCTGCACCACCATCAACACCAACAAAGAGATAAACAATACAAATTTAGCTATCTGTTTTATCATCAATCATACCAACCATATTGAGATATTAAATATGCTCAAAATATTAAAGTGTTGTAGATTCACCCTTTGATTTTGATTTGCTTGTGGGTGGTCCATGCCCCTCTTCATCATCAATATTAACTACAGAGTCAGAAGCTGAGTTTAATTTTGTTTGGGTAAGACGATTGTTTTGATACCATGTTAGAGCCTCTTTAACTGTGCCAGTAACTCCTGTATAGACCTTAACCTGAAGTCTGTTCAGCTCTTCAATAGCTCTGATGCCTATATCATTTGTGATAACAACGTCAGCACCTTCGCTAACAACAAGCTGTGCTGATTGAACCCCTGATCCTATTTTATCTGTTACGTTAGGATTTGTTATCACCTCCATAGTGCCAAATTCAACCATTAAAAAATATGGAGCTTTATCAAATATATCAGCAACTTGTGAGTTAATGGTTGCTCCATTTGCAGCAATGCAGATTTTTCCTGAGTTTGTACCTGCAACTGTTGTTGCTGAAGGTCCCATACCTGGTGGCGGAATTGTTTCAGGCATTCCAGAGGTTGGCATACCTGCAATTGTTACACCAGCAGTTGGCATTCCAGCAACTGTTATCCCAGCCACTGATTGGCTTGAAATATTTGGAATACCCGCCACAGTAAGACCAGCCGTACTCTGCCCCATGTTAATTGGTGGAAGATTTTCAGGCATACCAGCTACACCTTGTCCAACAACTTCAGGTGCTCCTGCAGTTGGCATTCCTGCAGTTGGCATTCCTGCAGTTGGCATTCCCGCAGTTGGCATTCCTGCAGTTGGCATTCCTGCAGTTGGCATTCCTGCAGTCGGCATTCCCGCAGTTGGCATTCCCGCAGTTGGCATTCCTGCAGTCGGCATTCCTGCAGTTGGCATTCCCGCAGTCGGCATTCCCGCAGTGCTCTGTCCCATATTACTTGATGGAAGATTTTGAGGCATACCAGCCACACCTTGTCCAACAACTTCAGGTGCTCCTGCGGTCGGCATACCACCAGCCACACCTTGCCCAACAACTTCAGGTGCTCCTGCAGTTGGCATTCCTGCTGTAGGCATTCCCGCGGTCGGCACTCCAACTAAAACTTCAGGTGCCCCAAGAGTTGGCATTCCAGCAGTAACTTGAAGAGAGGTATTTTCGCCAATCATTGCTGTACCGCAACGAGGACAGGCAAGAGAAGAACATGCTGTACCTCTAACATGAGGGACAGATGTTCCACAAGCAGGGCAAAGACAGCTACCATCAATAGTTCCTTGTAACACACCAGTAGATAGAGTTGTCGAGCCAGCAACAGTAATTCCACTACCTGTTCTGCTTTGACTTTGAGTAGGAGTGTCAGTTACAAGAGTCTGAGTTGTAGTGGTTGTTGTTGTTGTTGGAGTCGGATAGACGCTTGAGCGAAGCTGTGTCTGTGGAATCAGTTGAGTTGTGCTGTTTTGTAGTAGGGTAGCTGTAGTTTGATCAGATGAAGCTGACGATGAGCCTGGATCGGCGTTCATAAGACGATTTCCGCATTTAGGACAGGTCATATCTGAACAAGCTATGCCAGCAGCGTGAGGTACAAGAGTCTGACAAGAGGGGCACAAACAGTATTCAGCCCGTTGGGTTGTGGTTGTGCCAGCAGTTGTCTGCAAAGCATTTGCAGGATCAAGAGCTGGATCATATTTCCCTTGAGCTGGAATATTATAGGGCATACCCTTGTATCCGCTCTGCTCTTCCTCTTCGTCATCTTCATCATCTGTTGCAAATGGTGCACCACCAGTTGTAACATAATTTTGCTGATATGATGTGTAGGGAAGCAGTGCACTATCGCTCACCTGGTTTAAAGATGATGTGCGATATTGATTTAATGCCGTAGATACTGTTACTTGAGTTGCAGTGTAAGCAGTTATTCCAAGAGTTTTTAACGCATAGTATGAAGGTTGTCCGTATGAGATGGCAACTGTTGCACCAGCACCTTTGCTTGCTACAAGTTGAGCAGCAACAACGCCAAAGTTAGAGCTATAGTTGATTGCAATATTTTCAACTGCAACATATTGACCAGTGTTAATGTCCACAACAATAAAGTATTTGGCAAGTTCAAATCTTGCAGCAACTGGTGAGTTCAAACTGTTGCTGTCTGCTGCAATAGCAACCTTTTGAGCTGTTATTGAGTTTGAAATTGTAGCAGTTTGAGATTTTTGAACTGTTTGAGATGTTGATGTTGAGGCAGTAGAGCCAGTGTTAAGACTTATCAACCTTGAGCCGCACGCTTTGCACAGCAGCGAAGAGCATGGAACCCCAGCAGGATGATCATAGGTAAGACCACAAGATGGGCAAACACATGTAACAGATTGCTGATTGAGATTTAAATATAAATCAGCAGTTGAATCTGTAATAAGACCAGCAGTCAACTCTGTTTGGCTATCTGCTGTTTTTGTTGGATCAAGAGCTGGATCATATTTGCCTTGAGCTGGAATATTATAGGGCATACCCTTATACCCGCTCTGCTCCTCCTCTTCGTCATCTTCATCATCGGTTGCAAATGGTGCTCCGCCAGTTGTGATGATGCTGCGAGAATATCCAAATCCAGAGAGAGCATCGTCATTAAGTTGGGCAAGAGATGCTTGTTTGTATTGATTAAACACATCAATTACCCTTCCTGGATTTGCCACAAATGGGGTGATATTCAAAGAAAGCAGCCCATTATACGCTTGGATTCCGTAAGAGCCAGCAACAGTTGCCCCAACCCCTTTTGATGCAACAAGTTGAGCTGCAACAATGCCATAACCTCTTGAATCAGCAATAATAGCAGTGTTTTGCAATGGCATATATTGACCGCTCTTGGTGTCAATTATGATAAACCATGCAGCAGTTCCAAAACGCAATGCCATAGTCGCATTAAGATCACTGCCATCAGATGCAATGGCAACAATTTGAGGCAGTTGAACCCCACTTATTGGCATTCCAGCGGTTGGCATTCCAGCGGTTGGCACGCTTCCAGCAATTGTTACTAACGGTGGCAGTGCTGATTTTTGCTCAAATGAAATAACTATAATAGTTCCATTTCTAAATATTTTTAATGATATGTTTTTCTGATTCTCAATTGCAGTGTAAAACTCTGCCATTCCATTGATCTCAGTCTCATTAACACTAAGAATAACATCGCCTGGCAATATTCCAGCACTCTTTGCAAGACCGCTTGAAGAGACAGAAACAACAACAATACCAGTAATATCAGAGGGTATAGATAACTTTTGAATCAATGCCTGAGTAAGAGGCGATAGTGTACAGCCCCACTGCTCAACAACATCGTCATCTTGTGAAAATGGAGGACCTGCTGTAAGCTGTATCTGTGATGTTGGACGCTCTGTGAGCAAAACAGAAAAGTAGAGTGTTCTGTTGTTCCTATCAGCGACCAATGTAACCTTTTCGCCAGCAGATGACTCTGCAACAAGCCCTTTAAATTGAACAGAGTCTGTTATTCTTGTACGGTTGTATCTGAGGATAATATCACCAGCCTTAAGACCGCTCTGCGAAGCTGGAGAAGATGGTGCAACCCTTGAGACCAAGACACCAACATTACCCGAACTTAGCAGACTGCTTGTGCCAGCACTTTTAGGTAAATCGCGAATCTCTATCCCCAAATAGCCGCTGCCAGGACTACCTGTTGAAGCTGTGGCACCAAAAGATATTTTGATGTTAGTTATTTTTTGAATAGTATTAGGAAAAAATGCTACGCCCAAAAGCCCTACAGCCACAATAGTCAGTATAACAACTCCTGCACTCAGCCACTTCATTTTGCGTTTCATTGAAAGAATACGCTTCTCCTCTACCAATAACCTCTCTTTTTTGCTATTCAGTTCGTTTTCCATAAGTTATTACCCTTTTTCGTAAAATCCTGTTGGATAGACATTTATTATCCCCACCCTATCATCAATCACAGCCAATAAAGCCTCTTTAACACGCGCTGATATTTCATGCCCTTTTTGCAATGTTAAGTCAGGTGAGACAGCAAGTTTTAAGTCAATTGAAATGTTAGGTCCAATTTTCCTTGTCTGCAAAGAGGCTATTTTATAAACATCTTTATCTTTAGATACCTCTTTGCAGACAATCTTTTCTATAGACTCTTCAGAGTGATCCAATATACCGTCCCACGCATCTTGCAGCATTTCATAGGCACTCTTTCCAATCAAAATAGCCACAATAATAGCACCAACAGAGTCCATAAACAAAAACCCTGCCATAGCAAAACCAACACCAACCAGAGCAGCAATAGAGGAGAGAACATCTGCCCTATTCTCCCAAGCATTTGCAATCATGGCAGGTGAGCGAAATCGCTCACCACAACATAAAGACTGTCTGAACATCAACTCATTGCCAACAATTGAGATGATCAATCCCAAAAGAGCAATAAGTGTTGGTTGGTGGGTTACTCCATTCATAATATCGCTTATCCCTTCATATAGAATAAGTGCTACAACACCAAACAGAGAGATTCCTATAAATAAAGAGGCTATATACTCAATGTTACCATGACCATAAGGGTGTTCAGAATCAGCAGGAGAGTTGCTTACATGCAGACAAAGAAGCACAACAGTAGCTGTAAGCACATCTACTCCTGAATGGACAGCATCAGCTAAAAGTGCCTTAGAGTTACCTTCAATCCCACACAGCATCTTAAGTACAAAAAGCCCCACATTTCCCCAGAATGCTATTCTCCCCACATTTTCAGCACACCAGTAACATTCAGGATATTTCTCCCTATTTTTACTGTTCATTTTCAACATCTTCACCTTTTATATTATTTTGAGTTGTATCTGGTGTCTTAGATTGAATTGAAACTTTGGGCCAATCTGAATGATCTTTTCCGTTAAAATGGGGCCACTCTGAGTATAATTTGCCTTGAAAATATTCATAGTCAGGAAAATAGAAGATAAAATTTGCATAAAAATTGCCAGGAAACATTGTTATACTGGTTGTGTAGATATTAACTGCATCAGTCATCTCTATTCTTTTATTGTATATCTCAACTTCAGTCTCACTTGCCTTAGTCATAAGTAGTTGAAATGGTTCAGCACTTTTCAAATCAGGATACTGCTCTGCAAAGGCAATAATCTTATCCATCATCTTATTCATTGCCATAGGATTAACTGAGGTGCTCAACTCTTTTACAGACTCTTTTAATTGTTTTAATGAACTCTTAGGTGATGGTGACTGTTTAATAGATCGCTCTCGCCCATCTACTACAGAGTTAAAGACATTGTCCTCATGCTCAACAAAACTGACGACACTCTCAATTAAAAGTGGTATCAAATTAGCCCTATACTGCATGGCACTCTCAACCTTTGATTTGGCAGTCAACACATCAAAATGCAAATTTGTCAAATAGTTGTAATAGTAAATCACATGGGCAACTACAGAGATCACAACCAGAACAATTGCAATTATCAAAATTGTTTTTAATAGCCTTAACCTCTTTGTCTGCCCTGAAAGGTATGTTCTTAACTCAGCAGCAGTTAATCCATTTAAATTTGTCATACTCTTTTCTCATCTATGTTTATGACTTAAAGCTAAGCTGTTTTTAATCTCTCTCCTCAAGTTCAAGGGCACGCTTTAGACATCTTAACGAGCCTTGATGATCATTCAAACTGTCGTAAGTCAAAGCCATATTTTTGTAAACAGCAAGAAAATCAGGATCAAGTTCAACAGCTTTGGTAAAATACTCAATAGCCTCTTTATACTTTTTTAATCTATCATTAACCTGACCCAATCTAAAATATAGCTCTGCAGAATCAGATTTTATAGAGGCTGCATTTTCAAGGTCAGCAAGTGCATCTTCATAATTTTGTTTTTGTATTAAAATGATAGCCTTTCTATAAAGTGCTTTTGCATGATCTGGGTGAAGAGAGACCACTTTTTTATAGGCTTTTAACGCAGATTCAGGCTGTCCATTTTTCTCATAAGCAACCCCAAGTTTATAAATTGCGTTGGTATCTTTATTGTCAATCTTCACAACCTCTTCCATAAAGCTTACACATTTTTGTATCTCACCTTTTTGGTTCATTGCATTTGCCTGCTTGAGATACATATTTTTCAAATCGCTTTGCGACATTCTAAATAGCCGTTTATAGCTGTTCACCATGCCTGAAAGAGCGTTGCCTATTTGAATAAATGGCCACTGAATATGAAAAGAGAGTGGTATCTGCTCTTTATCTACCCTTTTTGCAACACGATTTGGCTCGCGGGGCTTATCATTTTCAAATGGATCAACATAATTACTACTCATTAAAATCCTCCTCAGCCAAACGATCCTCAACAGAACGACTATCTTTTGGTTTTGATGTTTTGGCAAAATTGCTAATACCAGCTAAAAGAGCCACTACTCCACCAATAACCGCAGCAATCGGTATCAATACCCAAAGCAGATCAAGAAATTGATACCAATTTAGAACAACCCCCCATACTCCAAGTGTAATAGCAATCAGACCAACAATGATGTGTTTCATAATAATCTCCTTAAATCTTAAATTAGGATTTACAGTTTATATATTGTAAAGATAATTAAATTTTTATATCTTTAGACTCTTATTATATATTTTTAACATTATATTATTGACTCCATAAAATCAAATAGAGGCACTCTATCAACATTAATAACATGCGAGATTCCTTTTAAATCAGCAGATAACCTCTTTTCCACCTCAGATATAATGGTATCAGCCTCTTTTATTAAAATATCGCCTCTAAGACCAACCTGAAAATCAATAACCAGAACATGACCCACACGCCGAGTCCGTAAAAATTTGACTTGAATGATATTATCTACAGATAGAGCTATTTTCATTAATCTTGACTCTATTGAATCACCACAGCTTCGATCCATTACCCCATCAAGAGAGTTTATGATAATTCTGATGCTTAATGCTAAAACAATACAAGAAATACTAATACTTCCAATATGTTCGCCAAAATACCAGCCAAATAGTCCTGAAAGTAATAGAGAATTACCCACTACTATTGAAGATGCAATATTCAACGATTGGAGAAGGGCAATAGATTGAATATCTTTTTTTTCATAAAAAGAGCCAGACTGTTTTAGGTAGTGAAGAATAATGAGGTTGCCTATAATAGATATAAAGGCAACAAAAATACCTATAACAACAGGTTCCATGCTGATAGGTAAAAAAAAGGATTTAATAGATATAACCAAAATAGTAGATGAACATGCTGCAATGAAAAAGCCTACAACCAATGTAATAATATATTGAGCTTTACCTCGACCATTTGGATATTTTTGAGATACTGAATCAGGCTGACTCATGTTTAATCCAAACAAGATCATGGTAATAAAAATAGCATTTGCAGCAGAATTTAGACCATCAATGGCAAGCAATCTGCTGTAACCGAGCATACCCATAGAGATTTTAAAACAGGCAAGCCCTATGTTTCCCCAGAATGCAATCCAGTAAACACGAGGAATAGAGGAGTTTGCTGGTTTTATCTTTGATGATGCCTCAATCCAACTCTCTGCTATTGGGTCATCTCTCATACTTTAAATATCTCCAAAAATATCAGCAGGTTTTGCAGAGATGCTTCTATTTTTTTTCTCAATCCGCAAACTTGATTTTAACCATTGATATATAAGACAGGTGATATATCCAGCCAAAAATGAGGCTATAACAATAACAAAACATGAAACCTCTCCATTAACAAAAACCATATCAACCTTAACTGGCTGTGAATTCATAATCATTAGTGAGCCAACAAGTATAAATCCTGTTATAATGCCAAGAATTTTTAAAGTAGTTTTCATATCAAACTCTCCATCTTATCTATTTCATAAATGTTACTGTACTGTTCTTGCAAGCAACACTTTTGCCTTATTTATCGGCAGGGCAAAACTGACACCAATATAAACCCCAGTAGGTGAATAGATAGCCATGTTAATACCAACCACCTCACCATTTAAATTTATAAGTGGTCCACCACTTGAGCCTCTGTTGATTGGAACATCAGTCTGAATCATATCTTTGATGATACTTCCTTGAATCACAACATCTCTTCTATTGTCGCTGATGATCCCATGAGTAACACTCTGCTCAAGCCCAAACGGGTTGCCAATTGCAAGAACTGAGTCTCCAACCTCCATAAGTGAAGAGTCTCCAAATGTTGCTGGAATTAATGGGATAGGGGCATTAACCTTTAAAATGGCTAAATTTAGAGATTCGTCAGTTGCTATAACTTGAGCTTGGTATCTATTTATTGAGCTTCCAAAAGGGGTTATAGTAATATTAGATGCACGGGCAACAATGTGGTAGCAGGTCAATATATAGCCATTAGATGTGATTATAATTCCAGAGCCAATACCCCCAAAATTTTTCAAATCTTGTGAGGGATCATCAAATTTAAGCTCTGAAGATGTATCAACTGATTGATAAATTCGCTCGCATGAGATATTAACAACAGCAGTTCTTGCCCTTGCAACAGCAGATGCAAATGTTTCACTGGCTGAAACCATCTGGATAGAGGAGTTGCTTATCAAACCTGCTGTTTTTGTTGCTGTTCGTCTGCTTGTCTGAGTCTGATCAAAATCTTTTGTAAGATAGTGTGATGGGTCGTTTAAAATATTTTGCAAAAATGTTGGAAGTTGGCGAAGCTCGTCCAATCCAAGCCCCATTACACTGAAAATTATAATAATTAAGTTTAACACCAACAAAACAGAGAGCAAGCCAGTCAAATAGTGGGCAACAAACTCTTTAAATCGGTACACTTTAGTCTCCTATAAAAACGAACTATCTGTAAGATTTTTAACGGTTCCAGTGTTATTAGTTGAGGTGTTTAAAGTAGATTGGGTTTTATCATCTGGCTCTCCGCTCTGGGTCTGATCGTATCCTGGCACATAAAGAGGTCGATTCATGCCAATACCCTCTTGTGCTACACTAAATATCTGAGATTGATTAGAAGTTTGTGCTGTCATATAGATAAGTAGGGCTGCATTTTCTCGATAGACGTATAAAATTACATTATTATCAGCATCTTGAAGAGCTTTGAAAAAATCAGCTAATGTTTTAATTTGGGTTTTATCAATCTGCCTTATCAAATCGCCTTGTACAAGACCTGCTCTTGCAGCAGCACTGTTAGGAATCACAACCATTACAACTACACCATTTATATCATCAGGTATTTTGTATAGTTTTCTAAGCGAATCTGTAAGCTCAGAGAGCACAAGACCCCACTGCTGAATATCAGGAGTGCTGCTTGAATCTGAAACAACAATCGCACCATTTTTGTTTATAGATAGAGCCTGTGAGTTTAACTGACTCTGAGGTGTAATTGCCTCTTCAAGCTCAACATAAATAACAAGCCTCTCTCCATCACGAAAAAGTGATAGACGCACACGCTCTCCTGCTTCAGCTTTGTTGAGTAGCTTAACTAAATCCTCAACATCATCAATCTCTCGCCTGTCAAATTCAAATAAAATATCTCCTGGCAGCACCCCAGCCTTTTCAGCAGGAGAACCAGCAATTACCCGATTGACCAAAACACCTTCTGAAATTTTAAGCCCAAGCTGTTTTGCCATTGTCTCGTTTATGTTGTTTATCTCTATACCAAGCCAAATAGAGGGGGTAGGCTCTGCACCACTTGCCAAAAGCGTAGTTGATGTGGCTGAAACATCTTGAGGAAGCCCTCCAATCCGTTGATCCACAACCTGTTCGCTCAATACCCTGTTGTCTAAACCCAATCGACCGTTTGATGCTTTGTCAAAAACGACAATAGCAATAACAATCACCACCATTCCCATCAAAAAAGCAACCCAAACCTGAAAATTATTTGGACATAATTTACCTTCAACCTTCATACAATCTTCCTCATCATTTAATCTTAAATTCTTTAGTCCGTAAATTAGCTCTTATGTCTAATGCTCCGGGCATCATTAGAGTAGTTGGTATCTGCTCATTCTTGATCAAAAATTCAATAATCTCTTCAATCCTGCCTCCGATGAACGGAATAATTTTAATACCAGTTGATTCAACTATTCGTAAAAGTAATTCAGAAATTGCCCCACAAATTATAATGTCTATTTTTAACATTTTAAGCATCTCAATTGAGTGCCAATACATTTCAGGATCGCAATATTTAACGAAACTTTTTAATATTTTCCCGTCAAATATCTCCACTATAAAAAAGCTTGTGGACTCGTCAAAAACTGGCGATATTCTATTTCCCCATGCAGTGAATGCAACGAGCATATTTGCCCCCTCCCATTCATTATCTGCTATTGTTATTAGCTAATCTTTTGACCTATCTATCTGTCAATAGACGACCTAAATTTGTAAGCAATCAAAGTGCCATCAACACAAACTTATTTATGGCTATTTAAGTTAATGGTTTATATATCAAGGTGTTAAAAATATTATTTTTTTAATTGCTCTATCTTTTTTTTAAGATGGTTGCATAAATAAAACGCTACAGACTCATAAATTTACGACTCTATGCAACATTATGCGACTGTAGGCGTCAAAGGCAGATTGTTAAATAATGGGGAGGAAGGAGTAAAATAGGTATTGTATTTATAGTTTATCTGAAGATCGCCCATCAAACCCTGTTGGAAGCGATATTCCCAATTTATTGATCTTTCTAAAAAGGGTGCTTTTATGGATACCAAGCTCCATAGCTGCTTTTTTACGATTATAGTTGTTTTTTTGAAGTGCATTGATAATGAGGTTACGTTGAGCAGACTCAACTATGTCTGATGATATTAATCTATCTTGTCTGTCTAAACAATCTGATGCACAATCTGCAATAGATTCAAAATAGTTAAAGTTGTTTTGCGGGGGGGGGGTATCATCAACTGAAAAAGGAGATGAGTGAGAACTAAAAGGTGAAGGCAGATGGTTGAGTGTAATCTTGCCCTTAGAGCAGAGCACAAAAGCATGTTCAATAATATTTTGCAGCTCTCTGATGTTGCCTGGAAATGGGTGAGACATCAAACGCTCAAGTGCTTTAATATCTATCCCCTCAACATTTTTTCCCTGAATTCTGTTTAATCTACAGATAAAGTAGTCAATAAGCAGTGGTAAATCTTCCATACGCTGACGAAGCTGAGGAAGATGTATTTGAACTATGTTGATACGGTAAAATAGGTCTTGACGAAATTTCCCTTTTTTAACCATATCAGCTAAATTTCTGTTGGTTGCTGTGATAATGCGGACATCACTCTTAACCATATTAGAAGAGCCAAGCGGTTTAAAGCTCTTCTCTTCAAGTACTCTTAGCAGGCTCACCTGAAAAGCCTGACTTGTCTCGCCTATTTCATCTAAAAAGATTGTGCCCCCCTTAGCAGAGGCAAAATATCCCTCTTTATCTTTTAGTGCATTGGTAAAAGCTCCAGCTTTGTATCCAAAGAGCTCTGACTCTAAAAGAGTATCTGGCAGTGCTCCGCAATTAATAGCTATAAAAGGTCGATTGCTTCTTGGGCTGGCATTATGGATAGCACGAGCCATAAGCTCTTTGCCTGTACCTGTATCGCCTTGAATAAGCACACTGCTTTCGCTCTCTGCAATAAGTGGCAAAATGTTGAAAATTTTTTGCATTATTGGGCTTTGACTAACCATATCCCCAATGTGAAAACGGGCAGTGAGCTCCTTTCGTAACTCTTCAACAAGTGAGTGATCCCTAAATGTCTCCACGCCACCAAGAATATTGCCATTATCATCTCTTAAAACAGATGTAGAGACGTTAATGGGAATACGCTTCATATCTTTGTTGATAATATGGGTTACACTGCTGATAAATGCTCTATTCTCTGTCATGGTCTTTTTTAAGGTGCATCCACCTTCACACATATTTGAACGAAATACGTCCCAACAGTGGCGACCTATGGCTTCTTCTCTGCTGATTCCTGTGATATCTTCGGCTGAACGGTTAAAAGAGGTGATCTTCCAATCAAGATCAACTGTAAAGACCCCGTCAGAGATACTTTCAAGTATAATTTCAGTGGTATTTTTGAGATTATGAGTCTTTTTCATTATATATAATCTTTCATGTTTAAAACATTAAAATACTTAACCTAAACATAGTCTGCTTAGGTTATAGACTATATAATAAGCAATAACTCATATTATGTAAAGAACAAGGTGGGCGATTAGACTTAAAAAAAATTTGATGCAGTATCTGACGATTTATTATTCTTTAAAGATGCTCAATCAAATAGGGCAGGCATATAAAGAGTTTTGAGCTTTTTTTGCTCTTTTATTTTAAGATTTAGCAGATAATTGATTGGGACATCTCTCAATATAAGCGTAAGCACTGTGGTTGTGTATGGATTCAAAATTTTCAGCACTTACCGAAAACCATGTAATATTTTCATCTTCCATCAAAACCTTAGCCACATCACGGACAACATCTTCAACAAATTTAGGGTTTTGATAAGCAGATTCAGTAACATGCTTTTCATCTTCACGTTTAAGCACAGAAAAAAGATCGCATGATGCAGCCTTCTCTACAACGTCAATAATATCCTCAATCCATATAAATTTTTTAAATCTGGTGCTAACTAAAACCTCTCCACGCTGATTGTGAGCACCAAACTCGCTTATCTCCTTAGAGCATGGGCAGACCGAAGTTATAGGCACTCCAATCTTGACCACAATATCACTGCTTTTATCTGACGCCCTTGAAGAGCCAATAATTGAGCATCTGTAATCCATAAGACCTTTAGAGCCTGTAATAGGTGCAGATTTCTCCACAAAGTATGGAAATGTTATCTCAATGTGCGAGGATTCAGCATCAAGGGTGCTCTTCATATCTTCAAGTATGTGGCTAAGTGATTCAAGCGACACCTGAGATCGAAATGTATGGAGCATCTCCACAAATCTGCTCATGTGTGTCCCTTTAGCTTGATGGGGCAAATTTACATACATATTTATCATTGCAACTGTAGATTGCATTCCATTAAACTTATCGAGCACCTTGATTGGATAACGTAGCTCTTTAATACCAACCTTATCGATCGGGATATTACGATAATCACGCTGTTTTTGAATATCTATCATGCTATTTATTATGCTAATTATTGATTTTTATCCATTTTAATAATCACTTTGTTAGCCGCAATCTCTCTAAGAGCTGTTACAACATCTTCATTTTTTGATGATTTAACGAGAAAATCTGCCCCCTCTCTTACTTGTCTTACACGTTGAGCTGCCATGTGAACAAGGGCAAACCTGCTTGGTACATTTTTAAGGCAGTCTTCAATAGTTACTCTTGCCAAAACATATCCTCCATTTAATCAAAAAGTTTACACTTAAATTAATATCATAAGATAGAAATTATCTCATAAGATCGTTTCCCACCCGGGGCTTGCAATACCACATCATCTCCAGGTTTTTTACCAAGTAGAGCCATTCCAAGCGGGGACGATACAGATATTTTCCCTTTTGATATATCAGACTCCTCCTGACCCACAAGCATATATTCAACCTCCTCTTCAGAGTCAAGATTCTCAAGAAGCACTCTTGAAGCAAACCTTACGCAATCTTTAGGTACAGTATCAGGATCGATTATTTTGGCACTTGCTATCTTATACCCCAACTCCCCAATCCTACCTTCAATAAAGGATTGTCGCTCTTTAGCAGCATCATATTCAGCATTTTCTGAAAGATCACCGTGTGCTCTTGCAGTCTCTATTGCCCTTATATTTTGAGGTCTATCAATAGTCTTAAGCCTCTCCAGCTCTTTTTTCAGAACATTAAAGCCCTCTACAGTAATTGGTATCTGCTCCAACTTGTTAATTCTCCATTTAACTCCATTTAATTTTAATTCTCTCACCTCAAAAAAAAAGAAGAGGCAATACCTTTATAACTCTTTGTATCTAAGAATTTGTTATTTTAAATACGCTAAAATAGTCGATCCAGCCGCTACTTTTTGACCAATATCAACAGCTATTCTGCTCTCTGAAGGCAGGTATAGATCAAGCCTTGATCCAAAGCAGATCATACCATATCGGCTACCTCTCTCCATTAAATCACCCCTTTTAACTCTACAAACTATACGCCTTGCGATAAGCCCTGCAATCTGCACTACACCGTAAATTGCACCAGATTCTGTCCGTATAACCAATGCGTTTCTCTCATTATGCTCTGAGGCTTTATCAAAAGAGGCGTTGATAAATTTTCCATGAACATAAATAACATCTTCTATCACACCTTTAAATGGGATTCGGTTTACATGGACATTAAAGACATTCATAAAAATACTAATTTTTATGCAAGATTTTTTGGTAAACTCATTTGTTGATAGCTTATCTACAACAATAATTTTTCCGTCAGCAGGCGATACAACACAATTTTTCTCATCAGGGATAGAGCGTTCAGGGTCTCGGAAAAACCAGCAAACAAAAAGAGTTATAAAAAGGGCAAGCCCCCCTAAAACTACCCAACCTATAAAAAATAGCTGCATAGTAACTGCAACTGCTACAACAATAAATTTAATGCTGGGTGCAGCAATTGGCATAGATGCTCTGTGGGGCCAGTGATTTTTTTTCATATCTACTCTATTTTTATTCTTATGTTTCTTATTTTTTGGTTAAGTTACTATTAAGTTCAATCAAGAGGTGCAACCTACGCTTAAAAATAGGATTTTCATAACTATACTTTAGATATTTTGCGAGTTAATAACAGACAGAGGCTCCATTGTCAATAAAACCACAGGTAAAGGGTTAAAACTATTCTATCTAAATCTTTATATTTTATTAAAAGCATAATTTATCTCAGCATCAGATCGCCTAAGATAGATAGGCTTTATTGCATCAGGGCTAAGAGATAAAAGAGTGCTATCTTGAAAAACCACATCAGCCAAAGCAGATGCTTTAACAGAGTTTTGAAAATAGGGGGCAAATAGAGCCTTATTGCCCATACAATCTTGAATAAGTTGTTGAAAAGCCACAGCACCAGAACCGACAAACAGATAGTGGCTGTTTGGCAAATCGCTATTTATACTGCTAATATTTTTAGATATAGCTAACGATAGAGCATCATCAGGGGATACAACAGCCTCTTTGCTCTTTTTAAGTAGCCTGCCATTGCTAAAGTTATAGATAGCACAATAGATCTCGCCCCTTTTGGCATCCATCATTACGCATACAGGATAAGATGAGAATGAAAATTGATAGCCAACTCCATCAAGGCTTGATACCCCAGCAGAGGGTTTTGATGTTGCAAATGCAAGCCCTTTAATTATGCTAATTCCAATACGCAAACCAGTAAAGCTACCAGGACCTGATGCAACAACAAAACCATCAACCTCTTTTATGGTTATTTTTGCACGCTCTTCAAGAGCATAAACAACCATATCCATAACTGTTTTAGAGTGAGTCATGCGATCTAAACTAAATATTTCACAAATTGGCACGCCATCTTCAACAACTGCAACAGAGCTACTCTGCTCTGCTGTATCAACTGCAAGAATCCTCATCTGTCCCGTCTGCCTCATCTTCTTCTATATTTGACGTTGCATCTAAATCTTTATCTTGTGTCTCATCTTCTGTTTGGTTTGTATCTTTATCCTCTTGCTTTAAGAAAGCTACATCTAAAACCTGATCTAAGTTTTGCACACATATAAAATTTATCTTCTTTTTTAGATCAGCTGGAAGATCATAGAGGTCTTTTTTGTTCTTTTCAGGAATAATAATGGTCTTAATTCCAGCTTGTAGAGCACCAAGTGCTTTTTCTTTTAAGCCTCCAATAGGAAGAACTCTGCCACGTAGCGATATTTCCCCAGTCATGGCAACCTTGTTATCAACAACTTTGCCAGTAAATGCTGAGATAAGGGCTGTTGCCATTGCAATTCCAGCAGATGGACCATCTTTTGGAATTGCACCAGAGGGGACATGAATATGGATGTCTCTGTTTTCAAACTCATCTTTATCAATTTTAAATTTATCCATATTTGCCTTAGTGTATGTAAATGCTGCCCGTGCAGACTCCTGCATAACTTCGCCAATCTGACCAGTTACTAAAAGCTCTCCCTTTCCATTACAGAGGGAAACCTCAATATACAGAGGCTCTCCACCAAATTCTGTCCACGCAAGACCAGTAACAAGACCAGCTTGACTCTCATCTTGATCCATGTCAGTCAAATAGGCAGGGGGTCCTAAATATTTAGTTAAACTCTGCTGTGTAACTGTAAATTTCCCCTTTTTACCCTCAGCAACCTGCCTTGCAATTTTTCTGCAGATTGTTCCAAGTTTGCGTTCAAGCTCTCTTAGACCAGCCTCCATAGTATATTCAGCTATTATGTTTTTTAGTGCATCATCTGAGATAGAGAAGGCTCGCCTTAAAAGACCATTCTCCTTAATTTGGCGTGGCAAGATATGCTTTTTAGCAATGACCATCTTCTCTTCGCGGGTGTAACCAGTAATTCTTATAACCTCCATTCGATCAAGAAGTGCTGATGGAATATAGTCTGTTATGTTCGCAGTTAGCACAAAAAGTACCTTTGAAAGATCAAATGGCATATTAAGGTAGTGATCGCTAAACTCTGAGTTTTGTTCAGGATCAAGAGCTTCAAGCAGGGCTGATGATGGATCCCCTCTAAAATCACTTCCTAATTTATCTATCTCATCAAGCATAAATACAGGGTTGTTTGTGCCGCACTGACGAATGCTTTGCAAAATTCTTCCAGGCATAGCACCAATGTATGTGCGTCTGTGCCCCCTTATTTCTGCCTCATCTCTGATGCCCCCAAGCGATACTCTGACAAATTTGCGTCTCATTGCCTTTGCAATTGCCTTGCCAAGTGAGGTCTTTCCAACACCAGGAGGACCTGAAAAACATAGTATTTGACCCTTCATTGTTGGGTTTAGCTTTCGCACGCTTAAATATTCAAGTATTCTCTCTTTAACCTTATCAAGCCCGTAGTGGTTATTATCAAGAATTTGGGCAGCTTTGGCAATGTCAAGGCTATCTTTTGTAGATTTGGACCAAGGCATCTCAACAATAAAATCAAGATAGGTTCTTATGATACCAGCCTCAGATGAGTCAGAGTGCATCTGATCCAGCCTCTTTAGCTGTCTAAATGCCTCTTTTTCGCACTCTTCTGGCATCTTTACCTTTTTAATCTTTTGATTATACTCCTCAATCTCAACTAACTTATCATCTCCATCTCCAAGCTCACGGTGGATAGCTTTGACCTGCTCTCTTAAATAGTAATCTCTCTGGGTTCGTGAGATTTCATCTTTAACATTGGTCTGAATTTTAGCCTGAACTGTTGAGAGATCAAGCTCGCGGGTAAGAAAATCATTTACCTTTTCAAGTCGCCTTTTCTGCTCCAGTGTCTCAAGAATATCTTGGGCATCTTCAACTTTAAGGCGTAAATTTGATGCAACTAAATCAGCAAGTTTTCCAGGAGAGCCTATCTGATCAAGCAGTATGCCAACATCAGCAGATAGCTCACCTCGTAGAGCTAAAATCTTTTCGCTGCTCTCTTTAACATTTCTCATAAGAGCCTGAACTTCAATATCTAAGGAGTTAAGCTCAACCTCCTTTAATATCTCAACTTTAACCTTAAAAGAGGATCGTTTCTTCTCAAATCGCTCAATTTTGCCCTTAACAATCCCTTGAATAAGAGCCTTTATGCGACCGTCAGGCAGTTTGATCATCTTTTGAATACGCCCAACAGTCCCTATCTGAAACACATCATCTTCACCTGGATTTTCAACTTCAGAATCTTTTTGTGCTGATAAAAATATGTAGCGGTTAGTTTTGGCAGCATCTTCTATTGCTTTGATAGATTTATCTCGCCCCACAAAAAGAGGCAAAAGCATATCAGTAAAGATAACCACGTCCCTAATTGGCATCATGGGCATCTGATTTGGGATATTGTCAATATTACCCTCTTTTTCAATTATATCTATAAGATCATCAATATCACTCTCTGCCATCTGTGCTCCTTTGTGCTCATTCATAATGCTAATCAAAAATTTATTTATTTAACCAAAAATTAATCAAGAAATTAATCAAAGATAGCTAAAGCCAATCTGTAAATCTAATAACAATAACTCATTATATCTTTTTTACAACACCATAACACCATAAAAATTTAGGCATCAAAAAAATCAAAAAATAGATGTGGGAGTATTGAAAAAAAAGAGTAAATAACGTTGAAAAGATATGTAGAAAAAATAGAAGGTTAGGTTACATCAATCCTACTCAAACGCCTTAGTTCATCTAATTGAGCCATGTGGATAAATTTATTGAGCTGCACATCTTTATCTGGGGTTAGCCCTATAAATTTTAAGCCTACAAAAATATGGTTCTCTGAGTGGCTCTGATTGACTCTTGTAACCTCAACTTTTAGCGGTATTGTTGCAAATGGCTGTTTAGAGCTTGGAATGATCAACAATAACCCCACGACAGCTCTGTTATGACGCTTTAACGTTGCTAAAGAGTTTGGCTTGCCATTTAGCTTTATAGGAATGGCTACCCCTAAACCATTTATTGATATATCCCGCACAAAAAAATCTCTGTTTGAGTAGTAGCTATTATTATTAAATATTAATTTTGCTTTAACTTTAAAATTGCTGCCTATCTGCATTCGGTAGGCTGAACGGATATTTGTCTCTATTAAATTGGGGGTGTACTCAACAGTTATAGCACCAACCTTGCTGTTATCAAAAAGGGCATAGTCTCTGTGAAATGTTAAAGGTTTGCACTTTATGCCAAATCTTTTTTTGTTAATATCAACTTTTAACAGCGTAGTAAGGTGCATCTCATCAAAAGGTGTGGAGGGGGTTATATTACGAAGAGGTTGAGCAACAACTATAATATTTTGATTATGATTTGTGTCATAAATAATAGAAGATGCTGCAATTGGGTTGAGGGAGTTGAGATTTAATATTATCTCAACTCCTGTAGATGGTGTAAATATCTCTTCTATGTTCTGATTCATATTCATAGGGAGAGTAAAAATACCACTTTACTTTATAGAGTCTTTTAGTGCTTTGCCAGGTACAAATTTGGGGACATTTCTTGCTGGAATATCAATCTCTTTGCCTGTCTGAGGGTTTCTACCTTTTCTGGCTTTTCTTTCTGAAGTTTTAAAAGTTCCAAAACCTACAAGAGTAACTGTCTTGTGCTCTGCAAGTGCCTCTGAGATTGTGGCTAAAACACAGTCAACAGCAGCTTGAGCATCTTTTTTACTGCTTAATACTTCTGCCACTTTGCCTACTAAATCACCCTTGTTGATCCCTTTACTGCTCTCTTTTTCCATTAATAGCTCCTTTTGTTTTTATAGTTTATTTATTAATACAACCCCGCTCTATCCCTTTTGTTGTGCGGGTTAAGTTACGTGTTTGATGTCTTAGTGTCAAGCATTTATTAGGATTTTTTATGGCTCAAACCCTTATATATTAGCTTTGCATAACAGCTCTAAACCATTGTTCTTGATTTTTATTAAATTTAATATACCATATATGCAGTTTAATCTTATACAGTAAAAAATACAACATTAAAAATATCTGTTTGGATAAGCAAAAAAATCTTAAAATAGTTAAAATAGATAGAGGAGTGATAATGGAAGCCTCCGTGATAAACTGCTTTATAGAGGGAACCTTTCATATATTAGATACAACAGCATCTGTAAAGGCTAAACCTGATATTCCCTATATTAAAGATAGCCCCATCTCAGTAGGAGATATTACTGGAGTGCTTAAAATTGATGGAGAGATTAATGGCACAGCAGCTATAAGTTTTTCAGCAAAGAGCATACTTGGTGTTGTCTCAAAGATGTTTGGAGAGGAGATGACCAAAATTGATGCTGAAATTACAGACGCAGTGGGTGAACTTGGCAATATGATCTCTGGTCATGTAAATACAAAGATGACAGAGATGGGCAAAAGCGTTAAGGTAAAACTTGCTGGTGTTAAAGATGGTAAAAACCATAAAGTAGATCATGTTGACGGTAAAAAAATACTTGTCCTACCATTTAAAACAACAATGGGAAATCTCTGGATAGAACTATGCTATTAAACTTTTTCTTTAAGTGTTAGCTCAATATCCCAAAATACCAATTGATGATAGCCTCCCCCTTAAAAATATAGATCACAGAAGCAGCAGCAAGATATGGACCAAATGGTATTCTCAATTTTGCATCTGCCTTTTTTGTTGCAACCATAATAAACGCACCAGCTAATGTTCCTAAAAGCGATGAGCAAAATATTGTAAATGCAACTCCTTTCCAGCCAATAGCAGCACCTATCATGGCAAGTAGCTTGATATCGCCCCCCCCCATACCCTCATCTTTTCTTATAAAGTAGTATGTTACAGCAACAAGATAGAGACTTCCACCACCAAAAAGGATACCTAAAAGGCTATCTTTTAAACTCATACTCTCAACAATTAGAGGTGATAAGGCAAATATAAATATGCCAGGAATAGATAAAATATCTGGTATTATTTGAAGATCAATATCAATAAATGATATGACAATCAAAACTGAAATAAATGCAAACCAAAATAGAGCCTCAACTGTCAATCCAAACTTTAGAAATGTTGCAGCAGCAAACATGGCTGTAATAGTCTCAACTATTGGGTATCTTATAGATATGGGTGTATGGCAGCTTTTACATTTTCCAAGCAGTATAATGTAGCTCAAAATAGGAATATTTAAATAAAAAGGTATTGAATATTTGCACACAGGACAAAAAGAGCCAGGTAATGCAATAGATTTAGATGCAGGTATCCTGTAGATACAGACATTTAGAAAACTTCCAACAGATGCACCAAAAACAGATACAGCAGCTATAATAAATATTTCAGATATTACCATTATTTGTCCTTAAATTTATGAGAGTTCAGAAGAGTATAATCGCTCTTAACCTAAATTAAATACGCTATAATGTAAAGATTGATTTTGCCACTAAATCTTACCAATAACTCTAATGGAGAAAATTTTGCAAAAATGCAAAACCAAAAACAAAAAATAGATCAAAAAATAAAAATAGATCAAACACCAAAACCAGGAAGCTCAATTATGATGTTCTGCGGAGATACCATAACATTTACATTAACAATTTCTGAAGATTTAGATGGTCAAGCGTGGATACGGACAACGCTTGGAAATGGCTCTATCGTAAAAAAAGAGGTTGTAGATAGAGTTGATTTAGGCGAAGTCAGGTGCAACAGGGGTTGGCACGATATTCAAATGGTTAGATTAACATCTGATAACTCTAATCTATCTGCTGATCTTCCTGCTAACTTGTTACAATCAGAATCTTTATCAATATTTTCAATAGCTCTGCCTCTAATTGAGACTGGGCATTTTGAGGCAAAATGTTTTTTTCTTGAACATGGCAAATCAACACCTATTTGGGCAGAGGGCAACAACTGCACCATAAATGTTGACTCTGCTGGCTCATCATCATCAAATATAATTTATAACGCATTTGTCAGACAATTTGGTCAGACCAAATGGGCTAAAGAGAGTGAGGAAAATTTAGATGAAAAGATCGAAGAAAAGATCGAAAAGAAGATAGAAAAAAAAATAGATAGCTCAAAAGAGTGGTCAATCTCTTGGCTTGATTCAAAAGGCTACACAGTGATCCCGCCATCTGGAAAATTTAGAGATGTGATAAAAGAGGTGGAGTTTATATTTAAAGAGCTTGGCTGCTCTATTTTACAGCTTCTTCCAATCCACCCTACGCCAACAACCTACGGACGCATGGGAAGATTTGGTAGCCCCTATGCAGCCTTAAATTTTACTGAAGTTGACCCTGCACTTGCAGAGTTTGACCCATCTGCAACACCGCTTGAGCAGTTTATAGAGCTGGTTGATGCTGTCCATTTTTATCAAGGCTATCTGATTCTTGACATTGCAATAAACCATACAGGCTGGGCATCTTCAATCCACTCAACCAATCCTGAGTGGTTGGTGCGTGGGAGAGATAAAACCATTGAGGTTCCCGGTGCGTGGGGCGTTAAGTGGGAGGATTTAACACGCCTTGACTACTCAAAAAAAGAGCTTTGGCAATATATGGCTGATATGTTTATTTTATGGTGCAGACGGGGCGTTGATGGCTTTAGGTGCGACGCTGGGTATATGATTCCACTTGAGGCTTGGGAGTATATTGTTGCAAGGGTGAGGCTTGAGTATCCAGATACAACCTTTCTTCTTGAGGGGCTTGGAGGCTCAATTGATGCAACTTGCAAGCGTCTTAATTTGGCAAATTTAAACTGGGCATACTCTGAGCTTTTCCAAAATTACGATAAAAATCAGATTGAAAATTATCTGCCTCAATCAGTTGATATTTCAAATAGATATGGCTTAATGGTCAACTTTGCAGAGACTCACGACAATATAAGGCTTGCCTCTATCTCTGCCATATATTCACAGTTAAGAGTCTCAATTTGTGCCCTATTTTCAATCTCTGGCTCATTTGGATTTACTGCTGGTGTTGAGTGGTTTGCAAAAGAGCGGATAGATGTTCATGGCTCACCATCTTTAAATTGGGGGGCAGATGAGAATCAGATTGAACATATCAAACAACTTAACACAATATTAAAAAATCACCCAACTTTTCTACCTCAAACAGAGCTAAAATTTATCCACACTAAACCAGAAGATCAAAGTTGTGGCAACAACTATCTTGCGTTGATGCGATACAATAAATTACAAGAGAGCAAACTCTTAGTTGTTGCAAATTTAGATTGCCAAAACTCTCAAATAGCCTTTTGGAGTCTTAAATCTGCCAATATTGAATCAAATCTGCTTTACAATCTTCTTACTGATGAGCCTGTTAAAATTGGCATCAATGGCGATTTCTGCTCTTTAAATCTGATGGCAGGAGAAGTTGTTGCCCTTTCACACGAGAATTTATCCCTTAATAAAACCAGCAAGGGCAGCCAATTAAATCTTTTATCAAATCTCGTATCCCAAAGATTAAAAGCCAAAGCCCTGCAAATATTTGTAGCTTTTAAAGGTTACAGCGATGTAGCTGGATTTGATTTAGAAAAAGCAGCAGATGAGCTTTTTAAAGAGCCAATTAAATTTTGCCGCTCATGCAATTTTAAAAGCAAAGAGAGCTGTGTTGTGATTTGGGAATTTGGCAAAGATGACAAAAGGGTTGTGATGATACCTCCAACCTTTTTTTTGATGGTTGTGGCAAAGTCATATTTTAGGGCATCTATAGTAGATGATAATAACATTACGGTTGGTTATGAAGAGTCTCTTGCCATGCAAAATGGGGAGTTTTTCGCTCTTTTTATACCTAATTTATCAAACAGCAATTTATTAAATAGTAACAAAACAGAACCATCTAAATATTGCACTTTAAATGTCAAACTTTTTAAAGAGAAAAAGGCAGAAGAATCAAAATCATCTTTGCTATATCTTACAAACAGCGAGTTATCGCTTAACAGAACTTTTACAAGAGATGAGATCATAAAAGAGCCATCATTAAAGCTCATTGGATTTAACAAAAAAGGGGCTATGATGAGAGCTTTAGCATGGTGGGCAAAATTAGATAGCAAATATGATGCACTTATTGCTGCAAACCTAAACCCAAATTACCCTGAAAATAGGTGGATTCTTCTTTCTCGTTACCGAATATGGGCAATCTATCAAGGCTACTCAAGAGAGCTAACTTTAGAGTCTTTAGAGAGCTTTACATTCTCATACAACAGCACTGGAAAATGGCTTTTTAAAATACCAACTTGTGAAGGGGGCTATTTTGAGATTGAGATAACGCTTCAGATGGTTTCATATATAAATCAAGTTGTTATGACGATTTATAGAAAAAAAATAGAATCAGATACAAATTTAAATTTAGACAGGCAAAACAGAACATTTTTAGAGAACAAAGGGGTTGAGATTGTTGTAAGAGCTGATATTGAATCTCGCTCTTTCCATGAGACTTTAAAGGCGTGGCAAGGTGCAGAAAATCAATATAAAAATGCAGTTAAAATTATTGATAATGGCTTTTTATTTAACCCTAAAGACGATTTATTAAGCTCTTCTTCAGGCAAGTCAGATCAGATTGACCAGATTGATCAGATTAATCGCTCTCTTTTAGTTCAAATATCAGATGGAAAATTTATCTTTGAGCCAGAGTGGCAATACATGGTCTATAACCCTCTTGAGGCTGAACGTGGGCTTGATCCATACTTAGATATATTTAGCCCTGGATATTTTGTAGCAACATTAAAATCAGATGATAGCATTAAAATTGTGGCTGATTGCAATCAATCTAATCTGATAAATTTTAAGAACAAAACTTTAGATAAAGAGTTAATAAATAGTAACTACTCTTTTTGCGATGCAATCCAAAACAGCCTTGATGCCTTTATTGTTCAAAGAGAGGATAAAAAGAGCGTAATTGCAGGTTACCCATGGTTTTTAGATTGGGGACGAGATAGCCTGATTTTTTGTCGAGCTTTGATTGAGGCTAAACGATTTGATGAGGCAAGGCAGATTTTACACCTGTTTGGCAGATTTGAAGATAATGGCACGCTTCCAAATATGATTTGTGGAGATGATGCAGAAAATCGAGAGACATCAGATGCTCCGTTATGGTTCTTTGCAGCGTGTCAAGATTTGGCAAAAAAAGAGGGAGACTCATTTCTTGATGAAGTTTTAGACAATAAATGCAGCCGAACTTTTCGCGATGTTTTAATTTCAATGGCTCACTCGTTTATTAAGGGCACTTATACTGGAGTTGTTATAGATACAAAGACAAATCTACTTTACAGCCCCGCTCACTTTACATGGATGGATACCAACTTTCCAGCCTGTTCACCAAGAGCTGGTTATCCCGTTGAGATTCAGGCTCTTTGGTATTATACCCTTGTTTTTCTTCATAAAATTGATCCTTTAGATTCGCAAAAAGAGGTTTGGAAAAAGATGGCGTTTGATGTTCAAAAAAATGTCATTAAGCTATTTTATCGACAAAACAATGGCTTTTTTTCTGATTGCCTCCACTGCAACACTCCACAAAGTGCGTTAGATTGTCTGCCAGACGATGCTTTAAGACCAAATCAGCTATTTTTAATAACATTGGGTCTGCTAAAAGATTGTAAAGGCGATGAGAAGGAAAAATACGATAAAATAGCCATAAAAACTTTGGAGTCTTGCATGGAGCTTCTTGTTCCTGGTGCAATCAGAAGCCTTGCAGATAGAAAACTCTTAGTGCATCTGCATAGTTACCATAAATATTGGGGCACATATCAAGGAGACGAAGATACAAGCCGAAAACCAGCATATCATAACGGAACAGCGTGGACATGGCAGTTTCCAACATTTTGTGAAGCATGGGTAGAAATTTTTGGACAAAGTGGCAGCTCCTCTCAATCGGCAATTGATACCGCACGCTCTTGGCTCTTAAGTTCGTTTGAGCTTTTGAAAAAAGGGGCTGCAGGGTATATCCCTGAAGTTTTAGATGGCGATGCTCCTCACAAACCAAGAGGATGCGATGCTCAAGCGTGGGGTTCAAGCGAGCTTGTCAGGGTTTGGCTAAAACTTATAGAGAAAAAATAGCAGACTCTTTTTTACGTTCAGAAATTAGCAGCTCAAAAATTAGTAAAAGAGCAGCAGGGAGCAAAATCCACTGAAATCTATTCTCCCACACCTTTTTCTTGCCACTTTGAAGCTCTTTTTTCTCCATAGTTTTTTGAATCTCGTTGGTATATATCTGATCTAAATCCATATCACCAGCAACTGATCGAACATAAAGCCCATTGCCAGCAGCAGAAATTTTTTGCAAAATCTCATCATCAACCTTTGAGATGACTATTTTTCCACTCTCATCTTTTTTAAAGCCACCGCTTGATGTATCAGGTATTGGTGCACCATCTTTTTGCCCAACACCAATACAAAATATCTTTATTTTGCTCTTTGCAGCTTCAGCAGCAACCAAAACAGGATCGCCAACTGTATCTTCGCCATCAGTTATTATAATTATCGCCTTTTCTGTGTCAGAGCCGTTCTCAAAGCCATTTATTGCTGTTTGAATAGCCCCGCTTATGTCAGTTCCACCCATTGGAAGATAATCTGGATTTAGGGCATTTAAAAAGATTGAAAACCCTGAGTAGTCAAGAGTCAAAGGGCATTGGAGAATAGATGTTCCAGCAAATGCAACAAGCCCTGCCCTATCTGAGTGCATCATGTTTAGAAGATCAATAATTTCTCGTTTTGCCTGCTCTAAACGAGATGGCTTTATATCAGTTGCAAGCATACTTTTAGAGCAATCAAGTGCAATAATAATATCAACCCCTTTTTGTTTAACCTCTTCCCACCTAAATCCTGCAAGTGGTCCACTCATGGAGAGCACCAACAAAAACAGAACCAAAATAAGCAAAAGAGCTTTTAATTTTTGGCGTTTGAGGCTGTAGGTTGGAATCATGGTAGGTATAAGAGATAAAGAGATAAAACGGCTCACAACCCTTCTTCGCTTGCCTATTCCATATATTACAAAGCCAAAAAGCAGAGCCACAAGCCATATCAGATAAAAGATATTTGGATTTGAAAATTTCATGGTTAATTTTAAGGTATCCTCATAAATCTTGTGTTTGAAAGAACAATGTAAATTGCAAGCAAAATAAGTGATGGAGTCAAAAACCAGAGATATAGATCGTTATATTCAGCCCAAGATTTGACATCAACCTTTGTCTTTTCAAGCTCATCAATCATCTTGTAGATTTTTTTAAGGCTATCAACATCTTCAGCATGAAAAAATGCCCCTTTTGTCATATCAGCCATCTTTTTTAGTGTCTCATGATCAATTTCAACCCTTTGATAGACATATCTTTGACCAAAAATTGGGTCATTTACTAAAAATGGGGCTTTTCCCTCTTTTCCAACCCCGATTGTGTAGATTTTAACATCTTGCTCTGCTGCAATTGCTGCTGCTGTTTCAGGTGTAAGCTCGCCGCTGTTGCTGCTGCCATCAGTGAGCAAAATAATTATATTTGATCTGCTTTTAATATCTTCAAGACGTTTAAGTGATATTCCAACAGCATCGCCAATTGCTGTGGCTGGTCCTGCTGCCCCAATTTTAAGTTTATCTAACACAAATCCAATTGTGTTGTAATCACGGGTCAAAGGAAGCTGCGTAAATGCTTGAGAGCCAAAAACAACCATGCCAATTCTATCGCCAGTCCGATTCATTATAAAATCGCTTATAACCTCTCTTACAGCATCAAGCCGATTTATTATTTTGCCCTTGCTTGAAAAATCAAGTGCTGCCATTGATTCAGATAGATCAAGTGCAAGAATTATGTTGATGCCTTCAGTTGTTACATCTATCTTTTTTGTTCCCCATTGGGGACGTGCAAGGGCAACAACCATTAAAACAAGTGCTGCATATTTTAAGATTGGAAGCAGGCGAAAAATGATAATTGTAAATGGGAGTTTAGAGCCATCAGTTTGTAAAAATGATAATGATGAGCAGTGTATTGATGTTTGCTCTTTATTAAAACCACCTGTTTTGTAGTTCAAAAGATAGATAATAATAGGAATAACCCCAAGCAAAAGCAAAAACAGAGGAGAAGCAAAACGAAACATTTTTTATTTTTCACCTCTTCTCAAAGTTACACAATCAATAAATTTTTTCACAAAATCTTCATCAGATTTCATCTGCTCAATAGTTGGCAAGACTCCTGCATATTTAACCATTGAAGATGATAAAAAAAACTCTCTTGTTGGTGCTATCATGCTCTTATCAATCGAAAGGGTGTTTATTGCTGCAATTATCTCTTGAGTTGTCATTTCAGGTGCGTTGATATTAAACATCTTGCCAATAAAGATTTTTACAACTGCTGTTAGTCTAAAATAGTAGAGTCTTGGGTCTATAACCATTAAATCTGCAATTAAATCAAGCTCTTTTAAAGCAACTTTATCAGCAGGAGGGGGCGGAGGAAGTAGTAAAATTTTCTCTTTGCCCTTTTTGTTTAGCCTTTTTTTGATGTAGCAAAATAAAAAATATAGACCAATCAAAAGCAATAAAATTATGATCAAAGCAATAATAATCTTAAAAATAGCAGGATCAATACCAATTAGCATAGGCGGCTTTATATCGTGAATATCTTCCATTGCCTTTTACATCAACCTCATACGCTTTTCTCTATACTTAAAATATTTAATCAAAGTATCAGCAACAGAGTGCTCTGTGCTAATCTCAACAGAGTCAACCTTTGCAGATTTGAGCCTATCTATTATCTGATTGTGGTATGATTGACGCAACTTAAAATAACGCTCTTTTGATGCTCTATCTCCTGCATCTATCAAGATATTATCGCCAGTCTCAAAACAGGTCATGGATACAATCCCAGCCTCAGGAAGCTCAAATTCGCCCTTATCGTAGATTATAACTCCTATAAATTCGTGCCGTTGACGCGAAGCTCGCAAAGTTTTTACAAAATCATTGCAGATAAAATCAGAGATAACAAAAGATAAGGTCTTTTTTCTTGAGACAGAGGATAAAAACTCAATAGCAGCCTCGATATTTGTTCCAGTTCCATCAGGCGAAAATGTAAATATTTCAGTGATTAATCTCCAGATATGACCAGCCCCCTTTTTAGGCGGGATATACTTTTCAACTCTATCTGTAAAAAATATTGCACCAACTTTATCGTTATTTTTGATCGCACTAAATGCTAAAACTGATGCCACTTCAGCAGCTTTCTCAAGTTTCATGCTTAGTGTACCAAATTTTAAAGATGCACTCATATCAATCAAGAGCATAACAATACTCTCTCGCTCCTCTTTGTAGAGCTTGATAAATGGCTTTCCAAGTCGTGCAGAGACCTTCCAATCAATTGATTTGACCTCATCGCCCGGTGAATACTCTCGCACCTCCTCAAACTCAATGCCAGAGCCTCTAAATACTGATTTGTATTGACCTGCCATTACACTATTGACGACTCTACTGCCTTTTATGTGTATTCGCCTGATCTTTTTTATAATATCTTCTGGAATCATACTCTTTTTTTTTCTATTTTTACTTTTTAAATTTAATCTAAATCTGATGAGTCATAAAATTTCTTAACAATATCAAGATATTCTGCCAATAAAACCTTGCTGACAACAAAGATATGCCCCACATTTTTCTCAATTGTTCGATTAAGTCCTCCGCGTGTCTTAGCAATGTTTTGTCTATAGCTACTACTATTAGGGTTTACCATTCCCCAAATTTCGCTTGATATGCACGATCCAACAGGAGATATTGGGTCTCGCTCTCCTCTGTAATCAAAAATCTCGACACCAGCATCTTTTAGTATCTCCATATTTACAGGTTTTTTATCAAATTTTGGCTCTTTTGATGGCAAACAGTAGGTCTGGTTGTAGATTTGATTCTCCATAAAAATATTTCGTATCCACTCTTTATGAGCCTTTGAACCAAACTTTGTGCCGTGAGTTAGCCAGTAGAGAAAAGGGGCAGAATCCTCAATTGCACCATCAAAAGAGGCACGGGTATAAAATCCTGCTGCAACATTATATTGAACTCCATTCTGAATCTCGTTCATGCCAACACTCACAATTTGAGGAGGCACATTAACCTCTCCATACATCTCGCCCATCAATATCTCGTCATAATCCTCTCGAATCACCTGACGCATTGGAGCGTGTCCACTTGATTCATCATCAAACTTTACAGGGGTTGCCATCAAGGCTACCTTTTTTATATCCATTGGCTCGCCTCGACTAAGAAGCTCCTCAGCCCTTCTGGCAAGATATGGCATAAATAGCGTGCCTCCCATGCAGTAACCCATAACGTAAATCTCCTGCTTTGGGTGTCGCTCTTTGATAATCTCAATGTATCTGTCGTGAACAGATTTGCCATAAAAATCAAGTCCAAGCTCACTATCTTCAACACCAGGATCACCAGGAGCTTGAAGATAGATGGTGTAGCCAGCTTCAAGCATACCCTCAACAACAGATTTGCCCTTAGCAAGATCAAATATCTCTGCCTTATTAATAAGAGGGCTGACCATGTAAAGCACTTTGCCATTAGGTTTTACCCCTTTTGGTAAAAAATAGTGGCGAAGCGTTACTGTGTGCATCTTTGAGCCATCTACAACCTCATAGTCAGAGTAGCCAATTTTGCCCCCTGTTGCAGACTCTGCAAATAGTTTGATGTTAAATCCTTTGTGTTTATAGAGATTTTCAAGCCGTTTTTTTGCTGTTGCTAAATATTGCTCAAATGTTGGGGCATCTTTGCCTTGCTTTGGCTTTATTTGAAATGGAGTCTCTATCTTGCATGATGGATCCAACGGCTGCTCAGTTATTACAATTAAAAGAGAGATAAGAAGCTCTTTCATTGCCTTAAGCCGCGTCAATCCAAGTGAGTTATACTGCCACTCAAGAAGTTCAAAATCTTTCATATATCTTTTAAGAATATTCACCCCTTCTGTTGTTGCAGATAGAAATCTGCATTTTTCTTTATCAAACTTAGAAGCTGTCATACAGAGTGTAGAGAGATCGTAGAGCATGTTTCCATAGGCGTTTTCAACCCCCTCATCATGCTCTGCGTAGTTATCAGGGGTAAATCCAGCTTGAGTGGCTATCTTTGCATGAAGATAGATAGGGTTTGTAAGTCCATTTTCAAGCAGCAACTTTTGAAAATAGGCAGCACCAGATAAAGCTCCAAATAGATGGGGAGATTTGGCAACTGTTCGCAAGATATTTTTCCACTGCAGTACGTTACGTATCCAGCCTCCTACAATTTTGCTTTTCCAAGGCAGGTGGGTTTGGTAGCCCTCAATGTTGTCTGCTGGCGAGTATGGATAGGGTGCAAGTAACTCGTCTGGAGTTATGGGATTTTCAAGATTTTGGTTGTTTGACATAAAAGCCTCCTTATAAAACCAGCAATTATTTTTTATCGCCCTGAGCTAAAGCTCTGGGCTAATTTTATTAAAGCCCGCTTAAGCGGGCTTCTTTTAAGGTGTAGCCGAGGGCTTTAGCCCAACGGCTGAAAGGTTGAATAAAAACTAAACTTATGACCGTTCAGAGTATAATCACACTCCAACTATTTTGCCCAAATCAGCCATACTTGCAACATGATAATCAGCAGTTAAAGAGCGGTTTTTAAATGCCGCAAACCAAGTTCCAGCCCCTTTTGCAGCAAGCTGATCATACTCTGAATCACCAACAAATAGAATCTCTTTTGGTTTAAATTTAAGTTCTGCCATTATTTTTAGAAGCTCGTCAGGTGCTGGCTTAGGATTTTCTACATCTGCTGCTGTAACAACCATCTCAAAGTCAGACTCCATATTGTGTTTGTTTAAAACATCTGCCATTGTGTTGGTTCTGTTTGTGGCGATACATCTTATATAGCCAGCCTCTTTTAGAGAATTTAAAAGCTCTCTTAACCCCTCTTCTGGCTCCATGTATTGAATAAAATTGTTATAGCCCATATCTCGCATAAACTTATAAACGCTCTCCATTGACTCCAATTCAGGAAAAAGATAGTCAAGAGCCTCTTTTACTGTAAACATGTGAACCAATCGAAACTGCTCATCATCAAGCCGATTTTTGCCAAAGTGGTCAAGCAAGGTGTTGTAATACATGCGATTAGCTTGGGCTGTGTCAAACAATACGCCATCACAATCAAACACCACAGCCTTTATTTTATGATTCTCTTTAAATGAGATTTTACTATCGTTAGCCATTTAGTAGGTTGCTCCTGAAAAATTGGGATATTGAGTAAAATGGATTTTGTCCATTCTTTTTTTATTTTGCATACTTGACATATTTTAAATTTTTATGATAGGAAAAAAGTTACCTATTAACGCCAATAATATATTTTGACAAATTGGCTTGATAATTAGCTATCAAAGGCAGTTTTACCTGATATTAGTGTTAAAATCAACTTATCAGCTAAAGATCGCCTTGATAGTTGGTGTTTTAGGGGGCATCAATGCAAAGCTACATTGATGATATTAATTTTAAGGTGTTATCAGGGTAAAAGTTGCCTGATAATAAATGGCTAGTCATTATAATTAAGGAGGTAATAAATTGTCTCCAAGTGTAGAAGTAATCTATAAAATACTTGTCGGGTGGTCGCAGACAACTGGACCGCAATATTACAAATCACTCTCAGAAGAATATCAGAACATGACAGGACAGTGGTACGAACCTCACGGAAGTTGGGATAAACCTCTTGGTGAAATAAATGTTCGACTTGCAGAAATCAATGCGCCACCAATAACTGTTCTAGTTTTTCTGAAAGGCAAAAATGAGCCTGGCGGAAATTTCTGGGGATGCGCAGACAATGTACCAGAAAAACCGAAAAATGATACTCAAAGGATAAACAAAGTATTTGAAATCGTAAAAGATGTGAAAGAGTATCATTGGCCAGCCAACTTGCCTTAAAATAATATTAATCGGCTAACAAATCGTTCGAGAGACTGCCTGAACATGAGGCGTTCACTACTAAGGCTGTTGGTGTGGCGTCTCAACTCATGGTTAAGCAGTGGAGAATAAAAAACAAGGAGGGTGGTATAAAATGCGATAATAATCACTAATTTATTGGATAAAATTTTGCTATGTTATAGACGCAAAGTTGTAGTGATAATAGGAAATTATAGTTATTATCAGGGCAAATTTACCTGATAATTGGTATTTTAATGGGTTATCAATGCAAAGCTACGTTGATGATATTAATTTTAAGGTGTTATCAGGACAAGTTGCCTGATAATAAATGGTTAGGTTAATAAAATGGAAGACATAATATTTTCTTTCAATAGTTGTATAAACCCAAAGCACTCTGATTTGACTATATCTCAAATTGAAATATCCGGACCTATCAAGTGGGCGTATGCTTATGGGCACAGGAATGCGGAAAAGGAAAAGGTTGAATACAATAAAAAATTAAATGAAGCGGTCTCGAAATATCAACCAATAATCAAGGCTCTGAATGAAAGTCATTTTGGAGATCTATCTAAACAAAAACTGGAAGACATCTGTAATAGAAACGGCATTCTATTTGACGATTTTAACGCTACATTCCTATCCCTTGGTGAAATCTTTCCGGCCGCCTCAAGGAAGTTACATTACAAGCACGGTCATCTTTTTTATGAATCTGAAATTCATTGCCACGCAGAAGTGCACTACAATAATGATGATATTCAAATAGTATTTCCTATCGGATATTTTGGAGACGACTACCCATCTGATGTTAAGACGGATAGCGGTCTTGATTACAAATTATTGTGGTCATTTCATGATGTTTCTGATTTTTCAGTCGAAGCATATAGAAAAATCTTTGAG
>JADFZO010000099.1 GCA_015232465.1 Desulfamplus sp. | reverse complement strand
AGCTGTGTGGGAGAGTAGGACGCTGCCGGATTTTCTATTTTTATATAATATTGCATTAACAAAAGATTTATAATAAAAAGCCCTTGATATGAAATAATCAATCCTAACCATAAGATTGATTGTTACTTTATATCAGGGGCTTTTTTTATTGGAGTTAGCATGTTTATCAGGCTTAAATTACATGAACACGATATGTAGCAAAATTATAACCAAAAACGGGCACTCAACCAAAGAACTTGGCAGAAAACTTGGCTCTTTAATTGCAGATAATCTAAACTCTGGTAATATCTCTTCTAACAATATTGCAATTGCCATGTACGGGGATTTAGGCGCTGGAAAAACTACATTTATTCAAGGTTTTGGAAGAGGTTTAGGTGTCTCTGAAGAGTATTATATTACAAGCCCAACCTATAACATAATAAATGAGTATCCTGTATATTTATCTGATTCTTATAAATCTTCCAACACCATACCTAAAATAAAATTAACTCTATACCATATTGATCTCTATCGAATAGGCTCACCTGACGAGCTTGAGTATATTGGATTTGATGATGTTGCCTCATCTGATAACTGTGTGATTATAATTGAGTGGCCCGATATTATCTCTTTATACAATAAAAAAATTATAAAATTTGATATGGATGTAACTATAAAAATAGATAAAGATTTTAACAGAGATATATCTTTAACTGCTTATGGACTTGAATCAATAAATCTGTTAAAGCAGGTCGCTTGAAAAAATTAAATAAGAGCGTTTATTAAAATTTAATAAGGAGTAAGAAAAAATGGCATTGAAAGTGCAAAAATTCGGAGGTACTTCGGTTGCCGATATTGAACGAATTAGACGAGTTGCTGATAGAGTAACTAAAAGTCATGATCAGGGCGATAAAGTTGTTGTTGTTCTCTCTGCTATGGCTGGAGTTACTGATAAACTTATTGCTTTGGCAGAGTCAGCATCAAAAGTTCCTGACACAAGGGAGCTTGATGTTCTGCTTGCCACTGGTGAACAGACAACCGCAGCCCTTCTTGCAATGATTCTTAAAGATAGAGGCTATAGAGCAACTTCGCTTCTGGGTTTTCAGGCGGGCATCATTACTGATCAGAGTTCTGGAAAGGCAAGAATTTTGGATATTGAGGCTGATCGAATTATAAACCTGCTCGAGCAGGGGCATATTGTTGTGGTTGCTGGATTTCAGGGCAGAGATATTAATGGAAACATCACAACACTTGGACGTGGAGGCTCAGACACCTCTGCTGTTGCCATTGCCTCAGCTATTAAGGCTGATGTCTGTGAGATATTTACAGATGTTGATGGAGTCTATACAACTGACCCAAGAATATGTGCAAAAGCTCGAAAAATCAAAAAAATTTCATACGAAGAGATGCTTGAAATGGCAATTCTTGGTGCTAAAGTGTTGCAGATTCGCTCTGTTGAATTTGCAAAAAAGTATAATGTGCCAGTGCATGTAAGGTCATCGTTTAATGAGGAGGAGGGTACTATGGTTATTAATGAGAGTGCTGACATGGAGAGTGTTGTTGTTTCAGGAGTTACTTGCGATAAAAATGAGTCAAGAATCACGCTAAAAAAGGTGCCTGATCAGCCAGGGGTTTCAGCAAAAATTTTTGGTGCACTTGCAGATGCCAACATAATGGTTGATATGATCATTCAGAACACCCATTCAAATGGAGAGACTGATGTAACTTTTACTGTAACTAAAACAGATTTTAGAAAGGCTCGTGAAATATCTGGTCAAGTTGCAAAAGAGATAGGTGCAGCAGAGGTTCTAACTGCTGAAGATATTGCAAAAGTCTCTGTTATTGGACTTGGAATGAAGAGCAATGCTGGTGTTGCTGCAACTATGTTTAAAGCATTAGCCTCTGAAAATATAAACATCATACTTATCAGCACATCTGAGATAAGAATCTCTTGTGTTGTTGAAGAGAAGTATGCTGAACTTGCTGTGCGTGTTCTGCATAAAAACTTTGGGCTTGACTCTGAAGATAAAAACTAAATTTGATATATGCCACGAAAACCAATAAGACGCATTCTACCTGAAATAAAAGATTTTAAATCCTTTTGGAAAAAGCAGGGTCCATTTAAATATGCCCTCACAAGCTCTGAGTTCCCACCTATTTTGCTTGAGCCTGAGGAGTGGATATTTTCTGATGATATTATACTATTGCTAAAAGATTTAATGCAGTGGGATTTACGGGGAATATCAATTGTCAATGCCCCTTTTAATAGAAACAAAAAGGCAACTTTAAAGCCAGAGTCGTTAATTCCCTGGAAGATTGAGAATTTTCCGCAAGAGTGGGAAGGGGCTGGGTGTAATACATTCACACCAGTAGGCTATCTTACAGAATCTGTGGCAGCTATTGCTTCAGATTCTGTAAGTTTAGATGATTTGGGAGAGGTTTTGTTAAATAGCTCTACTATTGAGTCAGCCTTTTTTAAATCTCTTGAGTCAGATATTGATAAAATTGGCTATGTTTTACTCAAGCCAGAGCCTATGCTTGAAAGTGGTGATGTTGCATATATTAAAGATTATCTTGATGAGTGGCAAGATGATGAAGATGATAGCACTTTAACCCCTTCAAGATTTAGCAGATAGCGTTTAATATCAAGTCCGCTTGAAAAACCAGTTAATGAGCCGTCAGAGCCAATCACCCTGTGGCATGGAATAATAATTGGAATTGGATTTTTACCGATTGCACCGCCTACTGCCCTACACCCCTTTGGATTGCCTACCTCTTTTGCTACACTTTTGTATGATACCGTAATGCCAAATGGAATTTTTTTAAGTGCACGCCATACACTCTTTTGAAATGGCGTGCCTTGAGGATCAAGAGCTATTGAAAACTCTTGTAGCTCGCCATTAAAGTAGGCTTGTATCTCATCTGATGTTTTTTTAAGTATGGTAGGGTCTTTAATCCATTGTGGGTTGGCAGAGACCTTTGTGGTATTTGTAGGGAATTGAAGCTCTATTAGTCCATTTTTGCCATGAACTGCAAGTAGCTCTCCTAAAGGGGTTGAGATGTAGGCGTATGCAACCATCTATTTAACGCTAAAAGCTATTGGTAGGACATGAAGTTGACGGCTTTTTTCGCGGGTTGTTCCAATTTGCCAGCCAGTGCATGAGAATTTTTCATTTAATAGATTTTCAATTCGCTTTGCAATCCCCTTAATATTTATGATTGGGTGTCTTTCAAAAACAGTTGGCAATCCATAGGTTAGATTACAGGCTAAACATTTTCCGGGTCTCTGTTTTAGGTGAAACTCAAACAAAATTTTATCCTCTTTTACCCCTATGAACTCTAAACTAATATCATAAGCCCCCTCTGATGCCTCTCCATAAAGAGCCTCAAAAAAATTGTCTGCTCTATCAGGTGGAAATATCTCATCAAGTTTTTCTCTTGTAAAAATATCAGAACCGTTAATATCTGCAATTAAGGTCATATTGATCATACTCTCCAAATTTTAAAGTTGATTTTAAATAGATTTCCCATTACCACAGAAAATGGTAATTACAAAATAAAATTTATCAAAATTTGACTCAAAGCGATCTTATGGGGTAAGTAAGCAGATTAATCAACTATTTTAATCTTTAAATAACAGGAGGTAACTTTGATATGCAGGTTGCTAATATTATTGTAAAACAGGGAGCTTTACGCTCTAAGCCATCTTTTATTGGGCAGATGATAACTAATCTTAATTATGGAGAGGCTGTTGAGATTTCAGAAAATTCAAATGGCTGGTCAAAGGCAAAGGTTGTAAAAACTGGGCAGATCGGCTGGATTCATACCTCTGCAATCGCAAAGCAGTCAACAGCTCTTAAATCAGGAGATTTAAATTCTGGAAAATCACACTCTGCAACCAGCGATGAGCTTGCACTTGCTGGAAAGGGTTTTAATAGGCAGGTTGAGCAGCAATTTAAAGCTCAAAATCCCAATGTTGATTTCTCATGGATCAACAAGATGGAGACCTTTAGAGTCTCTGATAGTCAGATAGCAAAATTTTTAAAAGAGGGGCAGGTTATGCCTTTAGGAGGTGGTGCATGATTTTTGATAATACAGAAGCCAACAGCGATTTAATGACCAGACGAGATGTTTTAAACTCCATTTACAAATATTCAATTGCTGGAGTGGCTATGCTACCAATTTCAGCACTTTTAAATAGTTGTCAGACTATGAACACAGTGGGTCAAGTTGGTGCTCAAATTGGAGTTGCCTCTGGTTTGATCTCATCTACTCAGGCAGAGTCTATTCAAAAAGTTGCTGCTGTAACAGCTAAAACCTTTGAGGATTTTACGCCTGAACAAGAATATTACATTGGAAGATCAGTTGGAGCTATGATTTTGCAAAAATATAGACCATATACCAATCAGGCTACAAATCAATATATAAATCTACTTGGTCAGAGCATTGCAATGGCATCAGATCGCCCTCAAACATATGGTGGGTATCACTTTTTGATTCAAGATTCTCAAGAGATAAACGCTTTGGCAGCACCAGGAGGATTTATTTTTATTACCCGTGGGCTTTTAAGGTGTTGTAAGAGTGAAGATGCACTTGCAAGTGTGCTTGCCCACGAAGTTGCTCATGTTCAAGAAAAGCATGGGATACAGGCAATTGAAAAATCACGTATAACATCTGCCCTAACAACTATTGGCATTGAAGGGGCAAAGAGTTTTGGCTCTGCAGAGCTTGCAAATTTGACCAGAACTTTTGAAAGTTCAATTTCAGATATAACAACCACACTTATAAATAACGGTTATTCAAAATCTTTTGAAAAGAGTGCTGATATTAATGCTATAACAACTCTTAAAAGGGTAGGTTATGATCCAAATGGGCTGCTTGATATGCTTGCGATTATGAAGCAGAGACTTGTTCCTGGAAAACATGATTTTTCTCAGACACACCCAACACCAGATGATCGCATAGCAGTTATTGAAAAGCAGATAGGTAGCTTTAAACCAGTAATAAGCCCAAATTCAAGGCAAAAACGGTTTGATAGAGCAATGAAAAATATCTGATGAGTAGTCAAAAATTTATTTCTTTAAAAAAAGAGATTATTCAAGCTCTTTTAGTGGGATTTTTTTCAGCTCTTATTGCCTTAATTTTATGGAGTTTTGGCACGCTTGATATGTGGGAGGCTAAAACATGGGATTGGCGTGCCTCAACAATGGCAAAACCATCTGAATTTACTAATAATATTTGCCTAATACTTTTAGATCAGAAAAGTCTTGACTTAATGAGCAAGACAAACAGCATAAATTGGCCCTGGCCCCGTGAGATTTACAGCGTAATTGTCGATTTTTGCAAAAGAAACAAGGCAAAAGCTCTTGGTTTTGATGTGCTATTTACAGAGCCATCAAGCTATGGCGTTGAAGATGATCTCGCCTTTGGCAGTGCAGTTGCAGATTTTGGCAAAGTGGCTCTTGCTGGTTTTGTAAAAAAAGGAGTAAATAGCAGCGAGCAAGAGGCTGTTATGCCAATAGCTGAGATAGCCTCAAACTCTGCTGTAATCTGTGATGTGCAGCAGTTACCTGATGCTGATGGAATATATCGCAGAGTAAAGATGGCAACTATTTTTAAAAACTCTTTGATGCCAATGCTTGGTCTTGGCACCTATTTTGCCAGTGAAGATAGAGAGATTTTTAAAAAGTTAGAGAGCACAATAGATGTCAACTCTAATTCTCTAAAAATTGGCAACAAAAGAGCTATTCCATTAGATAAAAATAGAGAGGCAATACTACGCTATCGTGGTCCATCATCAACACACAAAGCTTACAGTGCTTTTTCAATTATCCAATCTGAAATAGAGTTTCAAAATGGCAATCAAAGCCTAAATGATCAATATGTTCAAGATTTTAAAGATAAATATGTGCTGTTTGGATTTTCAGCCCCAGGACTCTTTGATCTTAGATCATCGCCAGTTGATAGTGTATATACTGGTGTTGAGATTCAAGCCACCATTTTAGACAACTTTCTTGCTGGCGATTTTATCTGTGATGCTCAAAAGAGTGGGGTGATTTTATGGGTAGTAACATGGGCTATAATTTGCTCTATATCTATAAATTTTGTTAAAGGCTCTACACCTCTCTTTTTTGCTTCAAGCTCTGCAATTAGTCTGCCAATTTTTATCTCTTTTGCTGGTTACTCTATTGGCATCTGGTTTCCCCTTGTTGTACAAGAGGTTGGCTCTATTTTAGCTGTTCTTATTTCCTTAGGGGTTAATTACATTCGTGAGGGTCGTCAAAGACGCTTTATTAAAAGTGCCTTTAGTCAATATCTTAGCCCTATATTTATTGAGCAGCTTATTCAAAATCCTGAAAAGCTAAAACTTGGTGGAGAGCGTAAAGAGCTATCTATATTTTTTTCTGACCTTGAGGGTTTTACATCAATCTCTGAGAAACTCTCGCCAGAGTCGCTTACATCTCTTCTTAATAGTTATCTCTCTGCCATGACAGAGATTATTCATCAAGAGGGGGGAACTGTTGATAAGTATGAGGGAGATGCAATAATTGCCTTTTGGAACGCGCCTCTTGATGTGCCAAACCATAGGGTGTGTGCTCTTAGAGCTGCTTTACGGTGTCAAAAAAGCCTTGCAAAGATGAATCCTCAAATAAAAAAAGTTGTGGGAAAAGATGTTCGCATGAGAATTGGGCTTAACACTGGAGTTGTTGTTGTTGGAAATATGGGTTCTAAATCTCGCTTTGACTACACCATGCTTGGAGATGCTGTAAATCTTGCTGCAAGGCTTGAAGGGGCAAATAAGGAGTTTGGAACTTACACTATGGTATCACAATTTACACGCTATGATATTAAAGATGAATTTGCATTCAGAGAGGTTGCAAGGCTTGCAGTAGTTGGCAAAAAAGAGGCTGTTACTGTATTTGAGCCTATCTATTTTGATGAGTTTGAGGCAAGCCAAAATATTTATAAAATTTATGATGATGGACTGCAGCTTTTTTATAAAGGGAGATTCAGAGCTGCTTTAGAGCTATTTTCTAAAATTTCTGATAAAGATGCACCAGCAGCAGCATACGTTAAAAAGTGCAATCAGATAATTTTAGACAATTTTGATAACAATAGCGAAGCAAATTTTAACGGCGTGTGGGTTATGACAAAAAAATAGCTTTATATCTTGCCTGCTTCAATAAGATTTTGAAGTAAAATATTGTAATCAATTCCAGCCCTTAAAAAGCCCTTTTTGCCATATTTCATGTTTGCCTCAATCACAAAAAAATCGCCATTATTTTCAATAAGATCAACTCCAACATCATCCCAACCACATTTAATTGCTGTGTAAAGTGCAAGCTTAAGTGCTTTCTTAGGTATTAGCTCAAAACTTATCTCTGCTCCGCAAGAAACATTTGATCTAAAGTCGTATGCTTTAGCTACTCTCCAGTATGCAAGGGCAATCTCTTTTCCAATAATTACAACTCTAAGGTCTCGATCATGCGGGCAATACTCCTGAATATAGGCAGGCATAGATTGCCCTTTAAAAACATGTTTACCATTTTGATTGGTTAGGTTAGATAAATATGTATAAAGCTCTTCGCTATTATTTATAAGATAGACCCCTCTACCCATTGATGAGCCTCTTGGTTTTTTTGCTATAAAAGGGAATGTAAAGGTATTTAATATCTCATGTTTTTGCGTTTGACCATAAAATACCTTAGTTCGTGGGTGTGGTATTTTTAAAAGGTTAAATAGGGCTGTTTGCCTTATTTTATCTTGCACAAAGTGGTAGGTTGTAAAATTTGGGAAGGTGCTTTTGCCCATTATTTGAAATAGATTTGCATAAAATGCTGTGGGATAGTATATTTTATCTGCATCTCTTATGAGCTGAATCTCTTTTGTTGAGTAGTCTGTAAAGTTTGGTTTAAATCCAAGTGTTATGACATTAGAGCAGTTTTTAAGCCTTGATCCAATTGCTATTTTGCTCGATGTATTAGAATAGGCTGATGATAAAGAGTTCATTAATATCCAAAAAATTAACCTGTTAAAATTTAATTGCTGCACCCCTTACAGCTTTAGATTGACTATCTTAAAATATATTGAACGTGATTTTTGGCAAGTAAAATCGCACTCTTGATTATAAAAATATTTAAGAGTTGATAATTACTCTTGACAAAAATCTCAATCCTCATTAATTGAAGAGAATTTTATAGACTCTGGTTAGTTTAAGTTTGAAAGAGTTTTTTCACTCTAAATCATCTACTTAAATTAAGCGGTGTAGATGTAGAATTTGTATAGATGTCTGGTATGATGTCTATTTTGTTTTAATATTAAAAATTTGAAGGAGAGTTGGTTACATGTCTAAATTAGTTGCCCCACACGGTGGAAAAGGTCTTGTATGTTGCAAACTTGAAGGTGCTGCACTTGA
>JADFZO010000098.1:1729-8412 GCA_015232465.1 Desulfamplus sp. | reverse complement strand
TCCTGTTGCATAACTGATAGATTGGTTGCGATGTTTACTAAAATCATCTTCCCATGGGTGGTGATAAATCTTTGCACCAAAAGAGTTTGCAATCTCAACAGTTTTATCGGTAGAGCCAGTATCAACAACTATTATCTCATCAACAAGATGCTTGATGCTGTTGAGGCATCTTGGCAGCATCTCCTCTTCATTTTTAACCATCATACATGCAGATAGAGTTATTTTCTTTTTCATAAATAGAGTCCCAAATTTTTAAATGGCTGTTTTTTTATTTAGAGCGTATAGCGTTTTTTAAAAAATCTATAACCTATTACATGGAACATTTGAGAGCATCTCTTCCATGTAATCGTCCATTAAATCTTTATATCTATCTTGGGGGTATCTTGCTTTGCATGACCTGCAAACTAAATATACGCTCCTTCATGTTTTTTTCAGCATAAGTTGACTACCACACGAAAGGCATTTTCCTTTTTCTATTTTATCGTCAGCAATCATAATAATCCTTTTATAATTTTAATATTTTCTGGTAAAAAATACTCTTTAGCACAATTTTTTTATCTATATCAAAAAAATAGATAGCCATAAAACAATAAAAATCAACTATCATCATGCTAATTTTGAGTCAACTGTAAAGATTAATGATAAATATTAGGAGCATTTAATGAAAGGATTTAAATTCAAGGGGATAGTAGCTGGTATTAAAAAAGGTGCAAATGCTGGAAAAAAAGATTTAGGTCTTATTTTTTCAACACGACCAGCATCTGCAGCAGCACTTTTTACAGAAAATAGAGTTGTGGCTGCCCCTGTAATTATGGGACGTGAGCGAATCAAAGCAGGGGTTTGTCAGGCTGTTGTGGTCAATAGCGGAAATGCAAACTGCTTTACAGGTGATCAAGGCTTAAGAGATGCAAGAGAGACAGCACGGCTTGCTGCGAATGCCCTTCGCATTCCAGAAGAGCTTGTTATGGTTGCATCAACTGGAGTTATTGGAGCACCTATACCTATGCAAAGGCTAATAGATGCCATGCCAGCACTTACAACAGAGCTTGATAACAGCTCATTTGAGGATTTTGCTCAATCAATTATGACAACTGATCTTAGCATGAAAGTTGTTGTAAAAAAGCACAAAATAAAGGGCGAAGAGTTCACAGTTGCTGGTGCTGCAAAAGGCTCAGGCATGATAAAGCCCAACATGGCAACAATGCTTGCATTTATCTGCACTGATCTTGATATATCTTCAACACTTCTCAAAGCTGCTTTAAAAATAGCGTGTGAGCGTTCATTTAACCGTATATCAGTAGATGGCGACACAAGCACAAATGATATGGTTCTTGCTATGGCAAACGGCATGTCAGGAGCTGCGGTTGAAGATAGTGATGATGCTTTAGAGTTTGAGACAATTTTGAATGAGGTTACACTCGAACTTGCTAAAATGGTTGTAAAAGATGGAGAGGGGGCGACTAAACTTGTTAAAATAGTGATAAACGGTGCTGCATCTGCTCAAGATGCCTTAAAAGCTGCTGAAGCTGTCTCTCACTCAAATCTTGTTAAGACTGCCATTTATGGAGAGGACCCGAATTGGGGCAGGATAACTGCTGCTGCTGGCAGATCAGGAGCAGATGTTGATCCTGATCTTATGGATTTGACCTTTGGTGATGTTGTTTTAGTCAAAAAGGGGGTATGGCAGGGTGTGGAGGCAGAAAAAAGGGCAGCTCAAGTTATGAAGAAGAGCGAGCTTGAGATTGTGCTTGATCTTAATATGGGCAGCTTTAGTGATTTTTACTATTTTTGTGATTTTTCAGAAAATTATGTCAAAATCAATGCTGATTATAGATCGTAAATATTTATCTGGATTACCAAATTGAAAGAGATTATTAAAAAAATATGAGGCTGCAAAAATTTTTATCTCAGGCTGGTGTCTGCTCAAGAAGAAAGGGAGAGGAGCATATTTTAGCTGGGCTGGTTGCTGTTAATGGTCTTGTTGTAACTGAGCTTGGCACATCAGTTGATATTGAGCGTGATGAGGTCAGATTTAAGGGGCAAGCTGTCAAAATTTCCTCTGAAAAGAGCAAAATCTACATTGCCCTAAATAAACCTATTGGAGTTATTGCATCTTGCTCTCACTCGCACGAAGGGGAAAAGATTGTGCTTGATATTATTGATATTTCAGATCGAATATACCCAATTGGCAGACTTGATAAAGATTCAAGTGGTCTTTTGCTTTTAACCAATGATGGCGATCTTCACAATAAACTCTCTCACCCATCATACAACCACGAAAAGGAGTATATTGTTACCACAGTTGAGCCTCTATCTAAATCTGCGTTAGAAAAGATGGCTCGTGGTGTGATGTTAGATGGAAAAAGGACAAGAGAGGCTCAAGTTGAACACTTATCAAGATTTAAGTTCAAAATAGTTTTAAAGCAGGGGGTTAATCGCCAGATAAGACGAATGGTTGAAAAGACTGGCAATCAGGTTAAAGAGCTTGTTAGGGTCAGGATAGGCTCTATTAAAATTGGCGGGCTTGAAGTGGGCAGATGGCGTTTTCTGACTCAAACTGAGGTAGATGAGTTAAAGCTGATTTAAAACTGCTAACAGTGTTGATACAGATTTTGAAATAAACAATAAACGATAAATAATCAAAAGTGAGAAAAAATGAACTTTCAAGATGTAATTTTAAATTTGCAAAAGTTTTGGGCAGAAAAAGGGTGTGTTGTTATACAGCCCTATGACGAAGAGGTTGGGGCTGGTACTTTTCACCATGCAACTCTTTTAAAATCTTTAGGACCCGAGCCTTGGAAAGTTGCCTATGTGCAGCCATCAAGACGTCCAACTGATGGTCGTTATGGCGAAAATCCAAACAGGCTTCAGCACTACTACCAATATCAGGTGCTACTTAAGCCATCTCCGCCTGATGTGCAGCAGCTCTACCTTGAGAGCCTAAAGGTGCTTGGAATTGATCCTATGGAGCATGATATTAGATTTGTTGAAGATGATTGGGAATCCCCAACACTTGGGGCATCTGGGCTTGGCTGGGAGGTTTGGCTCGATGGTATGGAGGTTACGCAGTTCACCTATTTTCAGATGGCTGGAAGTTTGGAGCTAAAACCTGTATCTGTTGAATTAACATACGGTCTTGAGAGGCTTTGCATGTATCTTCAAGGTGTAAAGAGTGTTTATGAGCTAAAGTGGAATGATACTGTAACTTATGGAGATGTATATCATCAACAAGAGGTTGAGCAGTCAACTTATAACTTTGAAGTTGCAAACACTGAGGTCTTGTTTGACTTTTTCCAAAAATATGAGGCTGAATCTTTACGCATTGTTAAACAGGGGATTGTGCTTCCAGCTTATGAGTTTTGCCTAAAATGCTCTCACACATTCAACCTTTTAGATGCAAGAGGAGCAATAAGCGTAACTGAAAGAACAGGTTACATAGGAAGAATCAGAAATCTTGCAAGAGAGTGTGCAAAGGCTTATGTGGCACAACGTGAAGCACTTGGCTATCCACTTTTAAAAAATATAGAATCAGCGTAAAAAGGTGCAAAAAGATGACAACCAATTTAACATCAACAGATTGTGTAAAAAAAGAGCTTTTAGTAGAGGTAGGGGCTGAGGAGATACCAGCAGGCTACATCTTTCCAGCGTTAGAGGCTTTTAGGGAAAATATCTTAAAGTCGCTTGATAAATTTCGTATTGAGCATGGAACTGCCCAAATTTTTGGAACTCCAAGACGACTTGCAATTATTGTGGAAGATGTTGCTTTAATACAAAAAGCACAAACTTCAACATTAACAGGACCTCCAGCAGGTGCGGGTTTTGATAAAGAGGGAAAACCCACAATTGCAGCATATAAATTTGCTGAAAAAGCTGGTGTTTCAATAGATGAGATCAAAATTGTTGAGACAGACAAGGGAAATTACCTAAGTGCAACAAAAGAGGAAAAGTGCGAAGCTACTTCAGCAATCTTAGAGTCAACACTTCCAGAGATTATCCTTGCAACTCCATTTCCAAAGAGCATGAGATGGGGCGATCTATCAATAAGTTTTGCCCGTCCAATTATCTCTGTTTTAGCTCTTTTAGGTGAAACCCCCTTAAAATTTGAGATTGGAGTCTCAACTTCTTTGAGCCAAAATATAAAATCCTCTGATTTTGTGTTTGGTCACCCATTTATGTATCCTAAAAAATATAAAGTTCAATCTCCATCACAATATAAACAGATATTAAAAGATGCTGGTGTAATTGTTGATATTGAAGAGAGAAGGGCAATTTTAAAAGAGAAGATTGAGGCAGTTGCAAAGCAAAACAGCAGCATAATTTTGCAAGATGAGGAACTTATCGATATTGTTACCAATCTTGTTGAATATCCATACCCTGTTTTGGGCAGATTTGATGAAAGGTTCCTTGAAGTGCCTGACGAGGCTCTGATTACAGCAATGAGAGAGCATCAAAAATATTTCTCTCTTGTAGATAGAGATGGCAAGCTCCTGCCCTGTTTTATTGCTGTTAATAACACCCTTACAAAAGATATGAATGTTGTTGCAAAGGGGCACGAGAAGGTTCTTAGGGCACGCCTTTCTGATGCTCAATTTTTCTATAAAGTTGATTTAGAATCAACTATGGATAAGTTTGCTGAGAAGCTCAAAAAGGTTACTTTTCAGGCTCAACTTGGCTCAATGTTTGAAAAGCGGGAGCGTCTTATAAAACTTGTCTCCTATATTGTTGATCTGCTTAAACTTGAAGACTCAGAAGCACTTAAAAGAGATACAATCCGTGCAGCAGAGCTTTGCAAAGCTGATCTTGTAAGTCAGATGGTAATTGAATTTACCAAACTTCAAGGTGTTATTGGCAGAGTTTATGCTCTAAAGCAGGGCGAAAATGGGGAGGTTGCAAATGCAATTGAGCAGCACTACAGACCAGTTCATGCAGGGGCAGCTTTGCCAGATACTTTGACTTCTAAAATTCTTGCAATTGCTGATAAGATAGATACAATTTGTGGCTGTTTTTCAATTGATCTTGTTCCAACTGGTGCATCTGACCCTTATGCTCTTAGACGACAAAGCATTGGAATAGTTCAAATTATGATAGCCTCAAATTTTACATTCTCATTAAGTGAGCTTATTAAAAAATCTGTTACTTTTTATGTTGTAGAACAAGAGAGACAAAATATTGTAACTCAAAATGTGATGGGATTTATAAAGGCAAGAGTGGCAAACCTGCTTATTGATCAAGGCGATTCAAAAGAGGCTGTTGCATCTGCTTTATCAGTTGGATTAGACAATCTGCCTGATGCTCTTTTAAGAATAAAAGCTCTTGATATTTTAAGGCAGGCTCCTGATTTTGAGCCACTCTCTGCTGCATTTAAGCGAGTTGTAAATATCTTGAAAAAATCAGATACAACTCAAAAACTTGATGTTAATCCCTCGCTATTTAGCAGTGAGGCTGAAAAGTCTCTTTATGGTGCATCAATTAAACTATCTGAACAGGTCAATAGCTTTATATCTAAAGGTGATTATGATTTAGCACTCAAAGAGATAGCATCACTTCGTCCTGAGGTTGACAGATTTTTTGATGATGTAATGGTTATGGTTGATGATGAGGCTATAAAAAATAACCGTATTGCACTTTTATCAACTGTGGCATCAATTTTTGAAAATATTGCTGATTTTTCCCAAATATAGTTTGATTTAAAGGAGATTTTAAATATGGCTGGTGGATTTGATCCAGAAAAAGATAAGGTTTTAAAAGAGTGGAGGTGCGAAGAGACAGGGTTGATAATCTCTATTAACCAATATGGAGATGGTGAGCCTAAGGTGCAGATAGGTCCACGCATTTTAAAGAAAAAAGATGGAACAGACAGAGGACCAGGTAAGGCTGGTCGCCTGACAATTGAGGATATAATGTGGATTCATGGCATAATTGATGAGGTTAAAGATGAGCTTTCCGACTTGGTCGGACCTGAATGATGAGCCTATAATTCCACCGCTTGGAACAAGAGTTCTGCCTGATTTGGGGTCTGTTGCCATTATGGTAAGCACAGACCCTGATTTTAGGTATGTTGAGGCAAATTGCAGTAATATTAGCCCTAAAAATCAGTTTTTTCTTGGCTCTATTTTTACCTCTAAAAAGAGCAATATTGCAGTTGCTGGACCATATCTTGGCTCTCCTTGTGCTGCTATGGTTTTAGAATCCTTGATTGCACGGGGTGTATCAGAGGTTTTAGTGGTTGGTTGGTGCGGTGCAATAGCCCCGCATCTTAAAGCTGGTGATATTGTTGTTGCTGATGCTGCAATCTGTGATGAGGGCACTTCGCGTAACTATATGAAGATGCCATTAAATAGCCACTTTCCAACAGCTCTTCCAAGCTCAAACCTCTCTGAAAGATTAAAGTTAGCACTTGAAAGTAATAGCCTTGATTACCAAACAGGTAAAATCTGGACAACTGATGCAATCTTTAGAGAGACAACTAAAAAGGTCGCCTTTTTTCAAGATATGGGAGCTATTGCTGTTGAGATGGAGTGCGCCGCCCTCTTTGCTGTGGCTCAATATCACAAAATTGAGATTGCTGCCTCGCTTATTGTATCTGATTCACTTAGCACCCCAAAATGGCAACCTGGATTTAAAGAGCCAGCTTTTAAAAATGGAAGAAAAAGGCTCTTAAATCTAATTGTAGATATTGTTAA
>JADFZO010000098.1:0-1630 GCA_015232465.1 Desulfamplus sp. | reverse complement strand
CCAGCTTTTAAAAATGGAAGAAAAAGGCTCTTAAATCTAATTGTAGATATTGTTAATAGAGGCTCTTTTTAACTATTTAAGGCACTTCAACTGAATCAAACACAGATTTTATGATCTGGTCTGCTGTAATCTGCTCTGCCTCTGCCTCAAATGAGAGTATGATTCTATGACGCAAAACATCTGGGGCAACTATCTTTATATCTTGCGGAGTTACGTATGCTCTGCCTTGCAAAAATGCTGTAACCTTTGCAGCTTGGGTAAGAAAAAGGGTTGCTCTTGGAGATGCCCCAAACTCAACATAGTTGGCAATATCCATGCCATATTTTAAAGGCTCTCTTGTGGCAAAAATAAGATTAACAACATACTCTTTTAGCTTATCATCAACATAAATCTGCCTGATTATGTCAGCCATATCTTTAATTTGCTCTAAAGATACCACAGCTTCAATGCTCTGCTTTTGCTCAAATTGACTCTTTTTTAAAATCTCAAGCTCCTGATTTTTATCAGGATAGCCAATCAAAACTTTGAGCATAAATCTATCAACTTGAGCCTCTGGGAGTTGGTATGTCCCCTCTTGCTCAATTGGGTTTTGTGTTGCAAGAACTAAAAACGGCTCAGGCAAGAGATATGTCTCATCTCCTATTGTAACCTGACGCTCCTGCATTGCCTCTAAAAGTGCTGATTGAACTTTAGATGGGGCACGGTTAATTTCATCAGCAAGGATTATGTTGTTAAAAAGCGGACCTTTTCTGGTAACAAAATCGCCTGTTTTTGGTCTGTAAATCTCAGTTCCAACAAGATCAGCAGGCAGCAGATCAGGTGTAAACTGAATCCTTTTAAATTGAGCCTGAACAGTTGATGCAAGAGCTTTTACAGCACTTGTCTTTGCAAGGCCTGGCACCCCTTCAATCAATACATGCCCACCAGATAAAAGTCCTATTAAAAGTGCATCAACCAATTTTTGCTGTCCTACTATCTCTTTTGAAATCTCTTTTTTTATACTGCTTATAAGCAGGTGTTTTGACTCTATTTTTTCTTGTATATGCTCCATAACGCCTCTGAGACTATTTTATAAGTTTATTGCTAAACAGATCAGCCATAATCTTGGTAACTTTAAATATGTGCTCTCTTATCTCTTCTTTCTCTTTAATAGGGTGGTTTCTAAATGTTATTATTATTCCTGTCATTGCTGCAATAAGTGCATGAACATAGAGCCTAACATCCTCTTGTGCCCCATATCTTCTGAGCAGACGCTCAAAGGTGTCAAAAAAAACTTTTGTGATTGAGCCAAATTCTGCCAAAGCTGATTTATCAAGATTATCTTTAAGCAAAATATAGGTCATCATCTGGAATGTTGACTCATTTTGGAACAGGTGATCAACATAAGTGATTGCACACTCTTCAATAGTTGCTGGCTGCTCTTTTTTTACCATATTTTCAAACTCAAGACTTACAGATGAAATATCTTGAATAAATGCCTCAACAAAAAGCTCCTCTTGGCTTGGAAAGTATCTGTATAGAGTAGCAGGAGATACCCCAGCCTCTTCAGCAACCTCTCTCATTCCAACCTCATAAAATGGCTTTTTTGCAAAAAGAGCCAATGCAGAATCTATAATTATCTGTTTTCTTG
>JADFZO010000097.1 GCA_015232465.1 Desulfamplus sp. | reverse complement strand
GGTGTATTGCTCTGCTTGACCATCTTCTTTACCGATAAGCATCAACGCTTTGGCATAACGCCTTGCAACAGCTAAATTTTTCATGATGCCACCACCTTATCCAAATATTCATCGACCAACCTATCTTGATCTTCAAAAGAGATTGACTCTTTTACAATAAGCTCTGCCTGAGCAAGTGCTTTTTCAGCAATCTCTTGCTGCAATTTGGATTTTGCAGCCTTAAACTCCTGTTCAATGTTGCGTTTTGCACTCTCTTCAAGTTTTACAGCCTGAGCCTCAGCTTCAGCGAGAATCCTCTTTTTTGCATCTTCTCCCTGACGAATATAATCTTTAACAATCTTTTCAGACTCTTTGGTCAAATCTGCAATTTTGCTCTCATATTCAGCTAAACTCTTCTGTGCATCTGCCTTTTTTTGCTCAAGCTCTGCAAGCTGCCCTTCAATATCCTTTATGCGAGATGAAAAAAACTGTGCAACAGGTTTTTTAGCGATGTAAAAAAGAACTCCTGCAAGCACGAGAAAGTTCAAAACCTTGTAGGTGTCAGTTGCCACCCAGCCTTTAGGAGCAGCATCATTTCCGCCAGACGAGGCTAACGCAACCCCCATAAAAAGAAACAATATGGCAAAAGTGGCTGGTAGAGCTGCTTTGAAAAACTTATCTACAATTCCTGCGATCTTCATCAGCATACCCTCCCTAATATTTTTTCACCAATTGCTTTGGCAAAAGCATCAACCTCTTTTTCAAGTGCAAGTCGAGCCTTTTCAGTCTCTTCTGCTACCTGACTACGAATTGCCGCAAGGTTTGCCTGAGCCTTTTTGTTGATTCTCTCAAGTATCTCTTTTTCCTCTTGTGATGCCTCTTCTACAAAGGTCTCTTTCTGTTTAAGACCCTCTGATCTGGCACGCTTTAGCCCCTCTTTATAGGCATTGTCCTTTTCAACAGCCTTTTCTGAAAGGGTTTGAACACCCTTCTCAAGGCTTTGCATCTTCTCTTTTCGTTCAAGAAGAATCTTTCGGACAGGCTTAAAAAGAACCAGATTCAAGGCATACAGGAGAAAAAGAAAATTGATGATCTGAATAAACAACGACCCATCAACACTAACCATAGAATTCCCTCCGCCAGTTAATAATTAATAATTAAACCAATACAATAGACTATTCACTTACTGCCAACCCATCTTCATGGATATAGCTTAAATACAATAATATGGCATAGATTAAATTACCTATTTGAAAATAGGCAAAAATTCAAAAAAATTGAGTATCACCAAGATCTTATTTTGTCAACATGCAAATAATATTCAGCCATAAATTATAAAGATATTTGAGTAATCTATCCCCAATTTATACCATCACAAACCTACGCATACTTATATTGAGCAGAACACCAATTCCAATCATATTAGTAACAACAGAAGAGCCACCATAACTTACGAGGGGTAGAGGCACACCAACAACTGGCATCAAGCCCATCACCATACCAATATTAATGAAAATTTGCCAAAAAATCATAATAGTTACACCAAAAGCAAGTATTGACCCAAACATATCTCGGCAGCAGTAGGAGATATTAAGACCCCATAAAAGCAGCATAAAATATAGAAATAGAAGCACACAACACCCAATAAGCCCCCACTCCTCAGCAAGAACTGATAGTATAAAATCTGTATGCTGCTCAGGTAAAAACGCAAGGGCATTTTGAGTCCCTTTAAGAAAACCTTTACCAGATACCATTCCTGAACCAATAGCTATTTTTGATTGAATAATATGATAACCAGCACCAAGTGGGTCTCTATCAGGATTTAAAAATGTTAAAACTCTGCCTTTTTGGTAATCTTTTAATAAAAACATCCATGCAATAGGCACAGCAGAGAGGGCTGCAATTACGCAAGAGAAAAATACACTTTTTTTCACCTTTACAAATAGAGTCATAGAGGCTGCAATAAATAGAAGCAGTAGAGCTGTGCCAAGATCAGGTTGGAGTGCTATTAATGTAAAGGGCAACAAAAGCAAAAGTGCGGGTTTGATAAGGTGTCTAAAAGGGATACCTGATTCTGAGACTGTGTTAGAATAAACAGAGGCAAGAGCAAATATAAGTGAGAGTTTCATCAACTCTGATGGCTGCATTGTAATTGGACCCAATGCAAGCCACCGCCGAGCACCAGCAACATGTTTGCCAAATAAAAGCACAGCAACTAACAGTCCAATGCAAATAATATAGAATATAAAACTACCTCTATCAAATAGCTTATACGGGATAGATATAGAGACTAAAACAATAACAAAACTGCCAGCAATCCAGATTATCTGCTTTTGAAATAGAGCGTGCATAGCTCCTCCAGGGTCTCCTGCATTAACAGCACTGTAAAGCACGCCCAATCCTAACAAGCCAATCATAGATGTAATTGACATCAATCCCCAATCAAAATTCTCTATAAGCCGTCTATCAAACACTGTAACAGTCCCAAACATCATAAAATATTAATTCAATATATTTAAATCCCATATTTAACTTATTGAGCCTTTGGAATAATACCCTTTAGCTCTAACCATGTTCGTATAACCTCGCTTGCGACAGGTGCAGCAGCAGTTGAGCCATGCTCCCCATGCTCAATAATTGTAGCAACAGCAATCATAGGAGATTGAGCAGGTGCATAACAGACAAACCAGGCGTGATCTCTTAAATGGCGTGCAAACTTACGCTTGCTATCTCTATCGCTCTTTTTAAGTGAAAAGACTTGGGCAGTCCCTGTTTTGCCCGCAATATCAACCCCTTTAATACGAACAAGCCTTGCTGTTCCCCCTTCGCTCTCAACAACATTTAAAAGCCCCTCTTTCACCAATTTAAGAGTCTGATTGCTTGCTGGAAGACCGCCTAATATTTCAGAGTGCAAATTTTTTGAAACATCAATAGGCTCATTATAATCTTGGATAGATTTTAATATTCTTGGGCGATAAATAGTGCCATTATTGCCCACAGCAGAAATCAATACAGCCATCTGAAGAGGTGTGGCTAAATTAAAGCCTTGACCAATAGCAATTGATAGGGTCTCCCCCCCTTGCCATGGGGTGCCAAAACGCCTTTTTTTCCATGCAGCAGTTGGCACAAGACCCGGACGCTCATTTGCAAGCTCAATCTGTGTAAGTTTTCCAAGCCCTGATCCTACTGCATATTTTGCCAATGTATCAACCCCAAGAGATTCACCAACTTTATAAAAATAGACATCGCAAGACTTCTCAAGAGCTTTTATAATATTTACCCTTCCATGACCACTCTTTTTCCAACATCGATACTCTCTATTGCCATACTTATAAAAACCCGGACAAAAATGGGTAGTATTTATATCCACTACCCCATCTTCAAGAGCAGCAATAGCAGTTATAATCTTATATGTAGAAGCTGGGGGATATTCGCCTTGAATAGCTTTATTTGCCATCGGCTTATCTGGATTTGAGATTAGAGCCTTCCACTTTTCGCTTGATATTCCACCAATAAAATCATTTAGATCAAATGATGGCGAGCTGACCATAGTTAAAACATCACCATTAGATGGGTCGATAGCCACAACAGCACCAGTATATTGCTCCATAATCTCTTCGGTTTTTTGCTGAAGAGTAGCATCAATGGTGAGCAGAATATTTTTACCAGGAATAGGCTCTACTGTGTTAATAACTCGAACTAACCTTCCACTTGCATCAACCTCAATCTGCCTTCCCCCCCTTTTACCACGAAGTATATCTTCAAAAGCCTTCTCAGCCCCATATCTGCCAATAGAGTCTCCAGCTCTAACATCTGTGTAGGTGTTATTTTCAATCTCCTGCAGATTAACTTCACCAAGATAACCAATAACATGAGCAGCACTTTTTTTGTAGATGTAGTTACGCATTGGCTCAACATCTACCTTTACACCAGGAAGATCAAAACCATGAGCCTCAACAACAGCAAGCTGATCCCTTGTTATATTTCTTTTTAACAGCAGAGGCTTATAGATTGAGACCCTTTTGCCAGCATCAACACGCTCCATAAGCTCTTCAATAGGTATTGATGTAAAATCTGCCAATTTATCAATGGTGTCGTTTAGAGGGTCTGCATCTTGAAGGGTTATCTTTAAATCAAATGATGGTATATTATCAACTAAAAGTGTGCCATTTCTATCATAAATCATACCTCTTGGGGCAGGGATGCTCTGAAGCCGAATGCAGTTATTTTTCGAGAGCCTTCGGTATTCATCGCCCTCAACCACCTGAAGATAGACAAATCTAAGCAGCAGTAGAGCAAATGCAGCCAAAATTATGATTGCTGTATTCATAAGTCTCTTTTTTAACCAATCCCTTTCTGGATTTTTCACAAAGCCCCTTTTGAATCCAAGCTATCACAGATGGTGTGTAGGCTATGGATTACTACAATAAATAGCGGGATAATAAAAAAAGCCAGAAGAGCCTGCTCTCCAGCAACAAGTGTATTTTGAAACGAAAAAGGCTTGCTGCCATATCTTATGAAGAATGAGAAAAAGAGAAAACCATTCTCCACCATTACTGAAAAGGCACTTATAACTGGTAAAAATATGAAGTTTCCCCTATGCACAAACCGTTTAAGAGCCTGAACAATGATAAATATCCATAAATATGTAATTGTGTAAAGACCTAAAGGGGCACCAGAAAGGCTATCCATACACCAACCAATAAGAATAACTGCAATTATGACTAAATAGTGGGAAAACATAAGGGATAAAAATAAAATATTGATAAGTAGAAGATCAAAACTGCTGGAGAATATTGCAAAAGATGGGAAAATAGATGTCTGTATCACAATAAAATTTATTGATAGAAAAAGGTGAAAAAGAAATTTTATCATTTTTTATAACTACTCCTCTTTTCTTGAGGGCTTCTCCATTGAGCTTCTTTTTAATGGCTTTTTCACTATCTCTTTATTTAACGGCTTTTTTTCCACCTCTTTTTTAAAAGTTTTTTCTTGTAAATCCTCTTTTGGCTTAAGATCGATTTTCTCTTCCTCTTTTATATCTTCTATTAAATATAACTTATTATCAACAATAGAAATATCAGATGTGCTTGCAACAAGCACCTCCTCTAACTTATCAAAATCTACAAATGTCTTAATAAAAATCATCTGAAAAAGATCAGAATTCTCCTTTTTAATATCAAGAACCTCTCCAATCCGTAACCCCTTTGGAAAGACCTGATCCAGCCCAGATGATATTATGATGTCCCCTGGAGTAATTTCATCTTTTCGTAAAGCATACTTAAATAGACACTCATCAGTGTTGTTGCCCTGAACAATTCCTCTTGCCCTTGTACTTTGAACAAGTGCATCTACAGCACTGTTACTATCAGTTATTAAGAGTACCCTTGAGAATTTTTCAGATACATCTACAATTTGCCCAACAACACCCTCTGCAACAAGAACAGGCAGCCCCTTTTCAACTCCATCACGCCCACCCTTGTTAATCATAAGAGTCTTAAACCAAGGAGATGGATCCCTTCCAATAACCTTAGCAGCTATAAGAATATTATCGTAGCCATTATCAAAATTGATAAAGCTCTTTAGCCTAATATTTTCAAGCTCAAACTCCCTACATCTGCTCTGCGAAGCCTTTATAAGTGCAAGCTCTTTTTTTAGCTCACTACTCTCTTTAGCCGCAGAGACCATTGCAAAATATGTAGTCCATATATCTGTGCACCATCTAAACGAGATAGCAGCTACTGTTTGAAAAGGGGAGATTAGAGATATTGCAATCCGTTCAATACCATTATCAGGCAGGGAACTACGGCTACTAACTGTCAGTATGGTAAATGAAGTTGCCACAAAAAGCACAATCCCTATTAGAAATGCGGTTTTTCTGGAGAACATTTAATTATGTAATGACCACTTCTCTTAAAATACTCATTGCATCTAATGCCTTACCACAACCAAGTGCTACAGTTGAAAGTGGATCCTCAGCAATAATAATTGGAAGACCAGTTTTCTCTCTTAAAAGTTTATCTAAATTTTTTAAAAGTGCTCCGCCCCCAGTTAAAACAATACCATTGTCAACAATATCTGCTGCAAGCTCTGGTGGGGTCTGCTCAAGGACAATTTTAACTGTCTCAACAATTGCATCTATCTGCTCTGAGATAGACATGCACACCTCCTCAGAATCTATCTCAAGAATCTTAGGAACTCCAGTTACTAAATCACGCCCCTTAATTTCAATGGTCTCAACCATATCTTCATCAGGATAAGCGTTTCCTATTGTTGTCTTTATGATCTCTGCTGTCCTCTCACCAATAAGCAGATTATATTTTCTTTTAATGTGCTGAGTGATTGCCATATCCATCTTATCACCAGCCACCCGTATAGAACGACTTGTAACAATTCCAGCAAGTGAGATTACAGCAACCTCAGTAGTTCCTCCTCCAATATCAACAACCATATTGCAAGTTGGCTCAGTTACTGGAAGCCCAGCACCAATAGCAGCAGCCATTGGCTCTTCAATCAGATAGACCTCCCTTGCACCTGCAAGTTCAGCAGACTCTCTGACAGCTCTCTTTTCAACTTGAGTTATACCTGATGGAACTGCAATTACAATACGAGGTCTAACAAGTGTTCTTCTATTGTTATGCACCTTTCTTATAAAGTGCTTTAACATAGCCTCAGTTACCTCAAAATCAGCAATAACACCATCTCTCATAGGGCGTATAGCAATAATATTGCCAGGAGTTCTGCCGAGCATTTTTTTTGCCTCCATACCCACAGCAAGAACTCTGTTTTTTGCCCTTTTATCTGTACGCACAGCAACCACTGAAGGTTCGCTGAGCACTATACCCTTGCCTTTGACATATACAAGTGTGTTGGCAGTTCCAAGATCAAGAGCCAAATCACTTGAAAATATACCAAGAAGAGAGTCCAATATCAGGTTCATGTTACCCCTTCCAAAAAAATATAATGTATCACAAACTAAGCCACAATATTAAAATATTAAGAGCCATCTGCTAACAGAAAAGCAGCCTTTTTACAAGAATAAAAAAATAGATTTAATATCAACCCAAAATACTCTTAACTACAATATCGTGAATTTTAGGACGAAACGCTTTAATCTTTTGATTTTCTCTATTAGGGTGAACTCTATTAGAGAGTAAAATTACAATAAGAGATTTAACAGGATCAAGCCAAAATGATGTGCCAGTAAATCCAAGATGACCTATGCTTGATGGTGAAAAATATCTTCCAGAAGATGAACCAACCATTGATGGAGTATCAAAACCTGCAACCATCTCAAAGTCTCCCCTTTTTGCCAAAAAACTCCTTAAAGTATCTCCACCAACAACATGACTATCTTGTTGATGTATGAGCCTCATAATCTCAATTAAAATACGCCAAACAGCTAAAGCTGTACCAAAAAGTCCAGCATGACCCTCAACCCCTCCAACTGCCCAAGCATTATCGTCATGCACCTCTGCTCTAAGAAGCTTTTTTCTCCATGGACACGTCTCAGTTGGAACAATTAGTTTCAACCTTTTAAGATCAGTTTTATTATTGTTATCTATTTTCTTTAAATCCTCTTTAGCCTCAATCAATGGGATAAAAAAGAGATCATTAACTCCAAGTGGCTGATATAGCTCGTTATAGGCAAAAATATCAATCCGAGAGGCTGAGAGCTTTTCAATAATCCATGCAAGGAGTACATAGCCTAAATCACTGTAAATCTGCTCCTGATTAGGAGTTGCAACAAGAGGCTCATTTAAAATAAGCTGCCTTATCATATTGCGGCGATCTATTTTAGGTATAGCCATCAACTCTTTGTAAAATGGCTTATGAGCAGGCAGCCCTGATGTATGACAAAGTAACTGATCTATGCTTATATTTAGCTTCTCTCTATCACACTTTTTAGATATTTCCTCTTTATTTAGTACATCTCCAAGTGTGTTATGAACTAAAATAGATTTTTTACTAACCAACTTCATCATGCAAAGAGCAGTAGAAAGAGGTTTTGTAAGAGATGCAAGATCAAATATAGACCCCTTTTGCATCAACTGACCAGAGTAAATATCTGCAAGACCAAAAGCATCATGGAACACAATCTCATCTTTATATGACACAAGCAAAACAGCACCAGGAAAGACCCCGCTATTTACACCACTTTGCATAAACCTTGCAACTGCATCTATATTTTTACTTGTCATCAACTAAAGATACCTTATGAGCTTTTGATCACTGTCGATCTCAACCATTTTGCAAAATCGTAACGACAAATTTGTTTTGCCATGTCCAGCCTCAAACCCAGAAATTATTGGCACCCCATCAATATCAAAAGTCTCAAGGATAATCTCCTCAAAAAATTTTTGCATCTGAACCATTTTATGGCTATTTATATAATAGCCAAATGAGAAAGAGCCAAGAATAACACCCTTAACACCTTTGAACATACCAGCAAGCCTCATTTGGGTAAGCATTCTATCTATTTTGTAAGGGACCTCTCCAGTATCCTCAATAAATAGAATAGAGCCATCAAAGTTTGGTTTAAAAGGCGTTCCAGTAAGATGGCATAAAGTTGTAAGGTTGCCCCCTGTGAGTCTTCCTTTAGCAACCCCCTCTTTTAAAATACTCTGACTATCAAAACTGAAAATAATATTGTGCAAG
>JADFZO010000096.1 GCA_015232465.1 Desulfamplus sp. | reverse complement strand
AGCTCATCTAAATTTCTTACAACCCCTGCACCAAAACTTATATAAACTACAGGATAAGTTGTCTGCCAATCCCAATTGTTTTCAAGATAAAGTCCTTGAAAAAACTCTTTTTTACCCAAAAAAGCCTGTCTTAATGTATCTAAAAAAAGGCTTTTACCAAACCTTCGGGGGCGGGAGAGAAAATAGTATCCACCACCCTTGAGAAGATGCTCTATAAACATAGTTTTATCTACATAATAGAACTCTTCTAAGGTCTGCCTTATCTTTTTAAAACTTTGGATTCCAATGGGTAATTTTTTCATTTTAAAGATAATTTTTTAAGTTTAGCCATTAAAATACCTTTTCAGGCGGTCGCCTCTCTGGAACATATTGAGCCTCAATCTTGCAGTTGTTCAAATTCTCTGAAACATAGAGTCCACAAAAGCATGAGCCATACTCTTTTACATCTTGCTCTCTATACTCACACGGACAGATAATATCTTTATCTGAATCTCTATCGCCAGAAGCAAGACGGCAGGGGCAAGCCATGTATCCATAAGCATCTTTATTCTTCATAAGAGAATCGAGCAGTTCATAGACAAGATCAATATCTTTATTAAAAAAATATCCTTTAGGCTCTTGGATTTTCTTTAGATTTTCATACAGTCTCTTAACATCCATCTTAAAATTTTTCCTTTATAACTTATTATTTTAATTAAGTTTTATAATTTTTTAAATACCTAATGCCTCTTTGATCTGCTCCTCTTGAAATCCAACTATAACCTTGTCATTTATAACAATGGTGGGAAATGAGCACCTTGGATTTATCTTTTTTATATCTGCAATGGTGTTTTGTCTCTCTTCGCCAGTTAGAGCATCAACTTCAACGCATTTAAAGTCAATCTGGCACTCTGTAAGAAATTTTCTGGCTGCTTTGCAATGGCTGCATGTGCTAAGTGCATATACTAATGTGCAATTGTCGTTCATAATTAAATCTCCCTAATTTAAATTGTATTATTAAATAGTAATTTTGTATAAATTGAATATTTTTATCGTTTTCTATTTAAATTTAAGAATAACTTAAATTGCAATCTTTTTAAACCAAATTTTACTTGCAAAAGCTATTGATTTGAGTTTTCATACAAAAATCAGCTTCAAAGTGGTAGATAACTTTAAGAATAGCTACATTTCAAGGGGAGTAATAGATAAAAATGAGAACAGATATAACAGTAAAAATTGGAGGCGAGGCGGGTCAAGGGATACAGACAATAGGAACTCTGCTTGCTGAGGTGTGCCACAGTGCAGGTTTTTTCACATTCTCCATTGATGATTTTGAGTCAAGGATTAGAGGCGGACACAGCTTTAATCTCCTTAGAATAAGCAATGAGCCTTTAGTTGCACCTGGACATATTCCAGATATTTTAGTTGCAATTGACCAGCGAACAATGAGCTTAAACAAGGCAAATCTTCTCTCTGATAGCCTTGTTATCCTAAACGCAGAGAGCGAAAGTGGTGCAGAGATTGATGAAAATAGCTGTTCAGATGCAGATTTAGAGGGGTGTACCAGTAACAATATTCTTAAAATCTCACTAAACAGACTTGCAAAAGAGGCGGGCGGCTTGATTACAGCCAACACAGTTGCTGCTGGCTCTATATTTGCCGTTCTTGGAACACCGTTTGAGATGCTTGAAGGGCTTTTAATCAAAAAGTTTAAGGCAAAGGGCGAAAAAATTATCAATCTAAATATTACTGCTGCAAAAATGGGGTATGAGGCAGCAGGAAACCTTAGATATAATAAGCAGCTTGACTGGAAACCAACAAAAACAGATCGTATTGTTATAGGTGGGGCAAAAGCTGCGGGTCTTGGTGCACTTGCCTCAGATTGCCGATTTTTTCCATTTTATCCTATGAGTCCTGCAACTGGTGTGATTGCAAGCGTTGTCCCATACTCTGGCAAACTGCCAATTGTGGTTGAGCAGGCAGAAGATGAGATTGCAGCAGTCAATATGGCAATTGGAGCTTCATTTGCTGGAGTTCGCTCAATGACATCAACATCTGGCGGAGGCTTTTGCCTTATGACTGAGGGCTTAGGCATTGCAGCTATGACTGAAACCCCTTTGGTTATTGTTGATTCTCAAAGACCAGGACCCGCAACTGGTCTTCCAACACGAACAGCACAGCCTGATCTGCTATTTGTTATTAATGCCTCACAAGATGATTTTCCACGATTTGTTTTAGCCCCTGGCAATCCTGCTGAAACTTTTGAATCTGTCAAAAAGGCATTTTATCTATCTGAAAAATATCAGGTTCCAGCAATTGTTATGCTGGATCAGTTTCTTGCAACATCTCAAGTTACTCAGCAAAATTTCTTTAAAGTGGATAAAGATGTTGAGAGATTTATTTTTAATCAAGAGGATTTAAAAACATCTCAATACTCAACAGCTTTAGATTACAAGCGTTATGAGATCACAGATAGTGGAATCTCTCCAAGAGCCTTGCCCTGCATGGGAGATATAATGGTGAGAGCCACAGGAAATGAGCACAACGAAAAGGGTCAGATTAGCGAAGATGCAACCAATAAAATCAATATGACAAATAAGAGAAACTCAAAACTTGAAGCCATGAAAAAAGAGATGGATTTGCCAGAAATCTCCTATCCTAAAGGGGCTGATAAGCAATTTTTCCTCACTGGCTGGGGTTCATCAAAGGGTCCAATTGTTGAGGCGTGCCAAATCCTTCAAGAAAAGGGGATAAATGTTGGCTATATAATTTTTAAAGATATTTGGCCCATGAACAGCGATGCAGTCAAACCACTTATTGAGAATAAAAAATTTATAATGGTTGAGCAAAATTCAAATTGCCAGATGGGAAAATTGATTACTCAAGAGACTGGAATCTCTTACTACTCATCAATTCTTAAAATTGATGGCAGACCATTTTATCCACAATATATTGTAGATAAAACCCTTGATATAATAGGATAGATAAAAACGATCAAAACTTTTAAGGAGTAAAAAAATGGTTGAACCTAAAGATTACGATAGTGATTTTGAAAATAAGTGGTGCCCGGGCTGCGGAAATTTTCCTATCCAAAAGGCTATGAAACAGGCTTTTGCAGAGCTTGATATTCCGCCTCAAAAGATTTTGTTTGTATCTGGAATTGGTCAGGCTGGAAAAACTCCTCACTTTATGCAGGGCAATATGTTCCACTGCCTTCATGGAAGGGCTTTGCCTGTTGCAACTGGTGCAAAGATTGCAAATCACGATCTAAATATTGTTGTAAATTCAGGCGATGGAGATTGTTATGGCGAGGGTGGCAACCACTTTCTTGCAGCAATCAGAAGAAATATTGATATTACCCTTCTTGTTCACAACAATCAGGTTTATGGATTGACTAAAGGTCAGGCATCTCCAACATCTGCACTTGGAATGGTTACTAAAATCCAAAAACATGGTGTTACATCATCGCCATTTAACCCTCTTGCAACTGCACTTGGCTCTGGTGCTGGATTTGTAGCTCGCGGCTTTTCTGGCGATACAGATCAGCTTGTCAAACTTATTAAAGCAGCTATGAACTACAAGGGTCTTGCACTGGTAGATATTTTGCAGCCTTGTCTATCTTTTAACAAAATCAACACACATCAGTGGTATAAAGATCGGGTTTATGACATTAAGGCAGCAGGGCATGACTCTTCTGATCTTGCAAAGGCAATTGTCCTATCTTTAGAGTGGGGAGATAAAATCCCAACTGGTCTATTTTACGAAAAAGAGTCAGCCTCTTTTCATAGCAGAGTTGGAGTGTTGCAGGAGCAAACATTAATCTCATACCAATTTGATGGGGAAAAAACCGCAGCAGCTTTTTAAATTTTTTATCAAAGGAGCTAACACCATGAGCCAGCTTGCTACCCAACAGAACTATTACACCAAAGAGGAGTATCTGCTTTTAGAAGAGTCAGCAGAGTATAGAAGCGAATATTACAATGGTGAGATATTTGCAATGGCTGGCGGAACTCGCAACCATAGTGCTATCTGTATTAATGTGAATTGGAGCATTAGGGAGGCTATTTTAAATAAAGATTGTATTGGGTTTGACAGCAACATGAAGTTAGATATTCCTACACACAATATTGTTGTCTATCCTGATGCAATGGTTGCCTGCTCAAATATTGAGTTTTTGGACAAAAAAGAGACCATACTAAAAAATCCTCTGCTTGTAATTGAAGTTTTATCTCCCTCAACTGAGCATGTTGATAGGATAAAGAAATTTATCTATTACCAAAGTGTTCCATCTATTCATGAGTATATTATGATCTCGCAAGCAGAGCCAAAAGTTGAGGCATACTATAAGCAGAATGAGAGAAATTGGCTATATACCATAGTAAAAGGTCTTGACGAGACTATATATATTAAGAGTCTTGAGTATGAAATTGTGTTAAAAGAGCTTTATCAGAAGGTTAAGTGGAGGTAATGTTTTATCTTTTGATGTGATAAAGATTTGACAACTTTTTAAAAGTTGTCAAATCTCTCTGATTTAAATATTGATAACCTTATCTGCAAGCTGCATTGCAGTTACAATATCAAGCATATTTGTAGTTTCGCCCACTTTTTTTGCATCTAATAGATTAAAGTGGGTAAGGCATGTTCCGCAAACCATAATTTTTAAGCCATTTTTTTCATAATCTAATAAATCTTCTAAAACAGCAGAGCCTTTAATTGTAAGCTTCACTCCATTATTAACAAAGACCAATCTCCAAAGCTCATCACCCATCTCTTTAATCGTCTTTAGAAAACTTACCATAAGTTTTTTACCAAGCTCATCATCTCCAAAGCCCATTCTATCAGTTGCTGCAAGAACTAAAATCTTTTGTTTATGGGAGTCTGAAACTTCTGTTGATTGAGAATGCTTACTAATTGGCGATTCTGATTTTAATACTTTTTCAGAGCCATCTTTTTTCCCAAACACTTTAAAATCGCCCCCATCTTGTAAAACTTCAACATTAAAAGCTCTTGATGTTAAAAAACGTGAGACATTCTCCATAGATGCTTCGTTATCAACAATAACTTTAATCTCATCAATAGATTCGTCTTTTGACGAATCTTGAGGTGCATCATCAATCGCCTTTTTTGCCATAAGCACAGGAGCTGGACATGACAAACCTCGTGCATCAACTATTTTTGACATTTATACCTACCCTTAAAATTTTAATTTTACTCAACATTAATTACCCCTTTTATATTATCATCAACCAGACCAATAATGGCTGCCTGCTCAACTCCATTGTCAATCAGCCTTTTTACAAGATTTTTCGCTTGATTTTCAGGGCAACCTATTAAAAGCCCACCAGAGGTTTGCGGGTCAAAAAGAACATCTCTGATTATTGGAGTAACATCTGATCTTAAATTAACCATATTCTGCCTAAATTTTCGATTGCGATGAGCACCTGACGGAACAAGACCAATTGATGCAAAATCAACAGTTTCAGGCAGTATTGGTACAAGAGATGAATATATCGTAACGCCAACAGCAGACCCATCAATCATCTCAGCAACATGCCCCAAAAGACCAAAGCCTGTGATGTCTGTACAGGCTGTAACTGGAAAATTTACCATAACTTGAGCTGCATATCTATTAAGGGTTGCCATAACTTTTATAGCCATTTTAACTGTTGATTCAGATGCCAATCCACCCTTAATTGCAGTATTTATAATGCCAGTGCCAAGTGGCTTTGTAAGTATTAAGCAATCACCATTTTTTAAGCCTTGATTGGCAAGTATTTTTTTAGGATGGACAAAACCAGTTACAGAAAGACCATATTTAAACTCATCATCTTCAATACTGTGCCCACCAATCAGAACAGTTTGAGACTCTTTAAGTTTTTCAATTCCTCCTAAAAGAACCTCTCGCAGCACCTCACCGCCTAACTTTTCTAATGGAAATGCAACAAGGTTCATTGCTGTTTTAGGAACTCCCCCCATTGCATAGACATCAGATAGGGCGTTAGCAGCAGCAATCATGCCAAAATCAAATGGATCATCAACAATAGGGGTGAAAAAATCAACTGTCTGAATAAGGGCAAGCTCATCAGATACTTTATAGACCCCAGCATCGTCAGCAGTTCCAATGCCAATCAAAACATTCTCATCAGTTGGAAATGGCAGACCGCACAACGCACTCTCCAAATCACCTGGAGAGAGTTTAGACGCTCAACCAGCACCCTTTACATTATTAGTCAATTTAACTGTTGCGCAGCTCTTTTTTTTCTGGTTGTCTCTATTTTTTGAATTTACATCATCTTTCATTTTATGGATTTTTCCTAAGTCTTAAAAATATGTTTTGGCTTAAATATCTTATAATTATACTGTAAAATCAACCCATTTCAGATGATATAAGAGCTGCCCCAAACGCCCCAATCATTTGAGGATTATCTGGCACTAACACACTGCAACCAAGTTTTTCAGAAATAAGTGTTACCATACAACCATTTTTTGCCACCCCTCCAGTAAAAACAATGGAGTCTGATTGATCTGATCTCACACGGTTTATCATACCAGCAGCCCTTTTCATAACACTTATATGAAGCCCCTTTGCAATTTCACGGCGATCTGCACCCTTTGCAATCAAAGATGTTACCTCAGATTCAGCAAAGACTGTGCACATGCTGTTTATAGTGAGATCATTTTGTGCTAAAAGAGCCTCTTTACCAAAATCATCAATAGAAAAACCAAGTGTTCTTGCCATAATCTCTAAAAATTTCCCTGTTCCAGCAGCACACCTGTCATTCATCTCAAATTTTTTGACTTTTCCGTTGTTGTTCAGGGCAATTGCTTTGCTATCTTGTCCTCCAATATCAAGAATTGTTGCTGCATTAGGAAAGTATGCAGCAACGCCTCTTGCATGAGCTTTAATCTCTGTTACAGTAGAGCATTTATCTGCTAAAGTTAAATCTTTAGGGGCAGATAGAGGATGAGGATCAAGATTGGTATATGCAACCTCAAAGAGTGTTCGACCATAGCCTGTCGCCATAATACGTTGATATTTAATCCCACTATTTTCAATTGAGTCAAACAGTTTTAACGATTCAGCTATTGGATCAAAACCTGTGTCTGCTTGAAGAGAGCAGATTATATCACCAGAGCTGTTGACAACTACAACCTCAATTGTTCGAGAACCAATATCAATGCCAGCGTAGTTCATATTTAAAATCCTAAATCTTTTAAACCAAATTTAGCCTAACTGCTCAATAAATGCCTGAACCCGTGTTTTAAGCTGTCCCGCATCTTCCATACCGTAATCTGTCTCAACTCTTAGAGTTGGAATATCTTTACCTTCAAGAGCCTTTTCCACTGGAATTGACTCCATGATATATGGCTGACAGAACTGTAAACTATAATGGATAACACCATCTGCTCTATATTTTTCAGCCATTTGGGCAACATGGTTCAAACGATCTTGATTTGGTGTAAAGATTGCACAATCGACTTTAAAATAGCGATCTACTATTGAATCCATCATAGTTTCGATAGTATCGCCTGACTCATCTACTAAGTTACGAGTGCCACGCTCCCCAACACAAGACTCCTCACCAACAATAACAGCCCCAGAGGTCTCAATTATCCAAGGAAGTTTCCAGTTAGGAACAGCCATAGGGCAGCCAGAAAGAAGGATACGTGGTGTTTTTTCAGCCATTACCCCTTTTTTATCTTGAATACGTTTTTCAAGCTCATCGCATATTTTATTAACAGATTCTGTAAATCTTGCAGGGTTATCATAAAAAAAGACCTGATTTGCTAAAAGTGCGTCTAACCCTGAAATTGGTGCTGGCTTTGCACTTCTAAGCTCTGATAATCTATGAATTGCAGCCCGTTTTGCATTTACTGTCTTAATAGCATTTTTCAAAGATTCTGCTGTGATAGCAACACCAGTAAGTTTTTCAACTGCTGATTTAAATCGGTAATACTCATTTTTTAAAAGAGCCTTTCCACCGTCTGATTTCATCTGAGGCAGATCCATAACATATAGATTGTCAACTAAAGAGCCGAGTGATTCATAAGCCTTTTTCTTGCCATCACAGGTGTTTTCGCCAACAACCATATCAGCACTCTCAAGATATGGGCAGACCTTTCCAAGTTTAAAGCCAAATGACGATTTTATAAGTGCACAGGTGTTGCGAGGCAGATACTTTTCAACCTCTTCAACTGCAAAATCAGCACCTGAACAGAGTCCAACTAAAGTGGCATTTGCAGCAAGAGCAATCTCTTCAGGCACAAATACGCAATATGAGCCAATTATTTTTCGCCCTTGTGCCTTTTCATCAAGTAGCTCTTTGATTCTAAGTCCATGAACCTCGCTCATCACAAAATCAAAGTACCCCATGCCTTCTGGTCTATCTTTTTGAGACAGATAAATATCTTTGTAAGCATTGCCAAGTACATTTAAAAGCATGTCATGGGCTTCAAGATTTAGTCCTAAATCTTTCCACATTTGAGTATAATCGCTCATTTTTCTTATTTTCTCCTAATTTAATTAAAATATTTAGCCTTATTATAAACCGTCTCAATTCTTTGGAAAACATTTTGCCATGTATAATTTTTTGTTAATCTATCTATCTCATCTAAATTTGGTTCAGGATTTATGCTCAACTCTTTAATTGACTGTATGATATGTTCACAAAGCCTTGTCTCAAGCTCATCTAAATCTCTGCTGTATGGTTTATCAACTGTTTCAAGTTCAGGAAGATTGACAAGAGTTATCATCTTATTGTTAGAATCTTTTAATAGTAAAGAGTCGCAACTGCCAAGCACCTCACAAGTTCCGGGAAGTGATGTGGTGATAACCCTGCACCCGCAAGAAAGAGC
>JADFZO010000095.1 GCA_015232465.1 Desulfamplus sp. | reverse complement strand
GTTCGCGGTAAACATTATCAATCATATAAACAAGGTTATGAGGTAGTAGTGCATAAAGAAGATGGTTCGACTGCAACCCGTCCTTTTGCTCTGCCTGAAGGCACAGTAGTTTTAGAACCTGATGTCAGGTCTTATTTTTCTACGTCTGAAGCTGTCAAGAGAGCATTACGGGGACTTATTGCCTTAATACCATCTTCACAGCGTCAACTAAGCTGACTTGTCTCAATCACTGAAATGTAGATTTAAATTGCAGCTAAATGGCAAAACGAATAGATATTAACATATCGCTCAAGCCGACCGCTATACGCGATAACGGGAGTCGTTTTCCGCTGAAGTGTGCAATTTGCAGAAACGGTCATACCGAAAATGGATTCATAAGCGTAGTTTTTGAACAAAAACTGCTTGAATTTGCTGCGTAGTTGATATTCAACATATCTATAACCTTGAATAGTATAAATTATGATAATTATCCACACAACCTGCCATAAAGAGTTTGGAGGTCTTGAAAAGAGAATCTACAACGAATCTTGTAAGATGGCTGAAATGAGACACACGATGGTTATTGTAGCCCCTAAAAACTCCCCTTTGATTTTAAGGTGCTCTAAACTCTCAGATATGGGATTTATAACTGTTCCAATGGAGTTTACCCCTAAAAGTGCCATAAAAGATTACTTTGCTCTAAAAAGGCTTTATAAAAAACTAAAGCCAAATGTGCTAAACACCCATGGCAACATAGACTCTAAAGTTGCACTTTTGGCAGCTTTTGGTCAAAATCCCCCAATCTTTTGCAAAATTTTATCTCGCCATATCAGTGCCCATGTAAAGCCATCTTGGTACAATAAAATCCTCTACAACAGGCTATGTAGCGTTATCTTTACAACAGCAGACTACACAACAGCCCATCTTATAAAGAGCCTTAATATTGCCCCAAATAGAGTCTTTACCATGCCAAGCGGAGTTGTTCCGCCAAAAAGATTGCCAACCAAAGATGAAGCAAGAGCCAATCTTTTAAAAGAGCTTCATTTAGACTCCAATATAAACTCAAATTTAAGATTTATCGGCTTTGTTGGGCGGGTATCTGAAGATAAAGGGGTTGGAACTATAATTGAGGCTTTTTTATCAATTGCAGAAAAAATCCCAAATTACCACCTTGTTTTTGTTGGAAAAGCTGAGGCTAAATATATTGAGAGCTTAAAAGAGATAATTAATCAAAGTCTCCATAAAAATAAGATTCACTTTATTGGATTTAAAGAGGATACATGGGGCTATTACAGAGCATTTGACTGCAAAATACTTGCAAGCAAAGAGGTTGAAGGTATCTCTCAATCGCTTCTTGAGGCTATGTATGCAAGATGCCCTGTTGCTGCATCAAAAATTGGTGGAAACTGCAATATTATTAAAGATGGTCAAACTGGTCTTATTTTTAAACCAGATAGTGCTAAAGAGATTGCAGATACTATTTTAAGAATATTGAGCGATAAATCTAAAACAGATGAGCAAGTTAAGAGGGCATTTAAGATGATAAAAGATAAATACACCATTGATTCAATGATAGAAAAAACTCTAACAATATATAAAAAATTTACGCTGGAAGCTCAATAATAAATTTTGCCCCAACAGGCTCATTATCTTGAACCCTTATCATTCCTTTATGATCAGTAATAATTGAGTTTACAATTGCAAGACCCAAACCCATTCCTGATTTTTTTGTTGAAAAGTAGGGTTCAAAGAGCCTTGTCTTTTCGAGGTCTGAAATCCCTTTGCCATTATCTGACATCTCAACTCTGACAAATTTTAAAATCTCATCATAGGTGGTCTCAATATTGATCTTCCCATTTTTGTTTAAAGCTGCAACTGCATTATCAAAGAGGTTGATAAATGCCTGTTTCATCTGCTGGCGATCAAGCTGCAACTCTGGCAGATTTGGGGGGTATGAGAAATTTATCTCAACATTTTCAAGCCCCTCTTTATAGAGTGCAATTGTCTCTTGAATAATTGCCTCTATTCTTGCTGGAGCTGTGTTGGTATCTGGAAACTTTGCAAATGTAGAAAATTCGTTCACAAGATTTCTGATAAGATCAACATGCTCAACAATTGTGTCTATGCACTGATCAAAGACCTCTTCTTGAATAGATTTAGAGTATTTACGTTTTAGCCTTTGAGCTGATAGCTTTATTGGGGTCAAAGGGTTTTTAACCTCATGGGCAATACGCCGTGCAACCTCTCGCCACGCAACCATTCTTTGTGCTTTTTCAAGCTCTGTTACATCATCAAAAACCATAACAACACCAATTATATCCCCACTGCTACTTGCTAAAACATCTTCTATATTTTCGATGTTGTTATCAGATTGGTTCTTATCAACTGCTTCTGCCTTTAGAGCTGTAAAGTGTGCAAGAAAATATTTAGGTGATCCATTTATTGGAAGGGTCAATGGAAGCTCTATATGGCTTAATGATGATGGCATCTCTTTGTATATCTTTTCAGCTAACTGCAATAGCTCCCCTTGAAGATTTTCGCGATAGTGTTTGTGCAAAATCTCTGATGCTTTTATGTTGAGCATATTTTCAGCAGCTTTGTTGATTGTGGTAACAATTCCACTGCTATCAACTGAAATTACACCAGTTGAGATGTTTCGAAGCACAATCTCCATATACTGCCTGCTCTTTTCAATCTCCTCATTTTGCTGCTCAACCATCTTTTTTGATGCTGCAAGTTTTTCTCGTCCGCTTGCAAGCTCTCTTGTCATTGAGTTGAATGAGTCAACAAGTGTTGCTATCTCATCATCTGCCTCAAAATCTATTGTGTAGTTTAAATCCCCTTGGGTAACCCTTTGAGTCCCTTCGGCAAATTTCATTATTGGAACTGTGATTGATTTTGCAAGGTGAAAACCAAACCAGATAGCACCAAATACAACTAAGAGGGCAACTATTGAAAGGGCGATATAATTTGAGATTTGAACAGGCTTTTTTATCATGGTCAACTGCTGATACTCATCAACCCCTTTAGATATTGATACAATATGTTCCCAAAGTTTGGGCGATATTAGAACAGATACAACCAAAAATGCACGGGCATCTTCAGCAGTAGAGCCTGATGGTATAGTTACAATGGTCTTCATTATCTCGCCTGTAAGGGTCTGATTTGAAAAGGTTCTTGCACCAGTTACTCTGTCAACACGCATAAGCTCGTCAGTTGAGATAGGTTCAGATATATCTTTTAAATGATCTTTATCAATGTTTGAGGCAATAGATAAGATTAGCCGTTTTCCATCATTTTTGTATATCTCAATAGCGTGAAGATCAAAGGTCTTACGCATAACTTCGCTGTATAGTTGCAGCTCTTCCTCTTTCTCTTTATTTGAGCTATCTAATATAGTATTAACTATGTTTTCAATATCTATATGCTCAACAGCCTGCTTTGCAAAGTATAGATTTTTATCCTCTAAATGGCTATAAAGCAAGCGTCCTACTGAAAGTGCATTTTGAAGAGCCTGCTCAACTGGAGCATTAAACCAAAAAGCAAGACTTGTTGAGATAAAATGGATTGAGAAAAAAAATAGAACACTTGTGGGCAAAAGTGAAAGGGTTATAAAAGCTGCAACCAACTTTGTCTTAAATTTTGTGCCAAGTATCTTGCTTTTTTTTTCGTAGTAGAGCTTTGCTAAATTTCTAAAGACCAAAAATATCAAGGCAATGAGCAAAAGTAGATTTATATTGATAAGAATAAACATCAATACAGCGTTAGATACTGGAATTGCATCAGAAAGACCTGTTATTTTTATCTCAGCAAAGGTTAAAAGCGAGACAGTTATCAAAATAGCAGCTATAAGTATTAACTCTTTTTTGAATCTGCCCTTTTCTGATGTAGGGTTGTCGTTAGAATAGGAGTTTGAGGTTGTATTTGACATAAAATTTTAGAAATTATTTTTATAAGTTGTCCAATTATTTAAAGTTTTTATCTATAAAACTATATTTTAATAACATTAAAAATTCAATGGTTTAAATTATGCTCTGGTTAAAACTTGCAATAAAAGAACTTAAACGGGAGAGAGCTTTTTCTCTTTTTTTTATCCTTAATCTCTCAATTGGTCTTATGGGGTTTATTGCCCTTAACTCATTTAACAACTCACTTCAAAACCACCTTAAAGGCAACCTAAAGGAGATATTAACAGCAGATATTGTTATAAGCTCTCCAAGAGCCTTAAATGACAAAGAGATAGAGCTTATTGAGTCAGTTATTGGCTCTTCTGACAAACAAAAGGAGTCAAGACAAATCTCTTTTTTTTCAATGATTTATAGCTCAAATTTATCAGAGCCATCTAACGCCATATCAAGACTTGCAAATATAATTGCGATTGATGGGGCTTTTCCACTTTATGGCTCAATTACTTCTGAAATCTATAAAACTCCATCTGATTTGCAGCAAGGCACTTTAAAAACTTGGATAACAAGAGATGTTGCAGTTGCCATGAATTTAGAGGTTGGCTCAAAGATTAAGATAGGGTCTATGGAGTTTGCTGTTGTTGATATTGTTGCACCAACTCCTGATGCCTCTGCAACCTCATTTGAGCTTGCACCTAAAATTTATATCAAACTTGATGATGCCCAAACCACAGGGCTTTTAAAGTTTGGAAGCAGAGTCAGATTCAAGCAGTTCTACAAATTTTTCCCTAATGTTGATGTTAAAGCCAAAACTTTAATATTGCGTGAAAAGATTGGTCAGATGTTTGATGGCTCTCCAATAATCAGCGTTTATGATAGCCAAGATGTCAACCAGAACATAAAGCGAATATTTGACTACTTTACAGGCTACATGGGGCTTATTGGAGTTGTGGCACTATTTCTTGCTGGAATTGGAGCTGCATATCTATTTAGAGGCTATCTTAACACAAAGCTAAAAGAGGTTGCTATCTTGATGACACTTGGTGCAAAAAGAGTTGATGCTTACACGCTTTTTATGGTTCAAGTTGTTCTGCTTGGCTCTTTAGCAACTATTTTGTCCTCGTTACTTTCACTATTTATTCTGCCCCTATTTCCAAAGATTCTTCAAGGGTTTATCCCATTAGGATTTGAGCCATCAGCAGATGTTAGGAGCATCTTTATTGCATTTATTCCGGGTGTGTTGGGGAGCATAATCTTTTGTCTACCCCTTTTTACCAAAATCTACAACCTCAAAGCCACTATTTTGCTTCAAGGTCTTAGCCATTCTGACTCTTCTTTAATATATGATAGAAAAAAAAAGATATATTCACTATTGAGCTTTATGCCAGCAGTTTTAACATTTTGGTTTTTATCTGTTAATCAGACACACTCATTTGAGCAAGGGACAATTTTTTTCTTAGGCTCTTTAGCTGTTATGGCTCTTATGACTGCAATTGCATGGCTCACCCTTAAATTGGTTAAAAAGCTCTCTTTAACCAACCAATTTATCAGAAAAATTGCATTTAGAAATTTATACAGAAATCAGACAGCATCTATATCATGCTTTGTAACTATTGCAATGGGTGCATTTTTAATAAATGTGATTCCACAGATAAAAAATGGGATTCAAGATGAGATAAGCCAGCCAGAGGGTATGAAGATTCCTGGTTTTTTTCTGATTGATATTCAGCCAGAGCAGCTTGAGCCACTTAGAGATTTTTTAAGATCAAAAAAGTGTGCTCTAACTAATGTCTCTCCAATAATTAGGGGCAGAATTATTAGTGTAAATGGCAAAGGCTTTTACGATAGGCTTGATAAAGAGAATGGTGGTAAAAATAGTGAGAATAGATCATTAAGAGGTCAGTATAGGCGAAGAGAGTTTAACTTCTCATACCGTGATTCGCTTGATGATGAGTCTGAAAAGGTTGTAAAGGGAAAACCACTTAGCCAAACTATCTGGAATCCTCAAACCAATAACAAAAAACTTATGGAAATATCCATTGAAGAGGGGTTTGCCGAGAGGTTTAAGATTGAAATTGGCGATACAATGGAGTTTAATATTCAAGGAATGCCACTTAAAGGTGAGGTTGTAAATCTTAGAAAGGTTCGATGGAACAGCTTTCAGCCAAACTTTTTTATCCTGTTTCAAAGAGGCGTTCTTGATGATGCACCAAAAACATTTTTAGCATCTATTCCGCAGATGAAATTTTCTGAAAAAGAGGCTCTTCAAAGCTCGTTAGTTAAAGAGTTTCCAAATATATCAGTTCTTGATGTCAATCAAACTGTAAAGCAGATTCTAAATATTACAGATAGACTTGCATTTGCCATAAATTTTATGGCATCTCTTGCAATATTTGCAGGTTTAGTTGTTCTATTTTCAATTGCAAGGTATGAGACGCATACAAGATCGTGGGAGATAAATCTTTTAAAAGTTTTAGGGGCAGGATTTAGCGATATAAGAAAAATAGTTCTGCTTGAATTTGGATTTTTAGGGTTTATGGCAACCTTTTTTGCAACATTTTTAAGTTTGATTGCATCATACCTAATTTCATGGCTATTTTTTGAGAGGCTCTGGTCTTTTAGATGGGAGTATAGCCTGTTTTGTCTTGTTGCAATAACATCAATCTCTATTGCAACTGCAATAGCTGCAACTGGAAAGGTGATAAAACAAAAATCTGCGGGGTTGCTTTTATAAATAGATAAAAAAATAGGGTGCAGCCACGCTACACCCCTAACAATACAAAGACAAACAACTATTAAAAAGTTTAAAGTCCTGTAATAACAGGCTTATTTCGAGGCGGGATTCTATGATATTGATATTTTGGAAATCCTACCATCATAACACCGTAACTTAGACTCTTTTCAGGAAAAGCCAAAGCAGCTTGAAGAGGTTGCCAAAATGTTGCAGCAGCGTTGAAATACCCGCACCAACAACCACCAAGACCAAATGGTGGCAAGGCAAGCTCAAGCCATGTCATGGCAATAGTAGAGGCAGTGGGAGCTGAAAAATCTTCCTTGTTTCCGTGTGCAATAATCAGGTGCGGTGCGCCTCTTGTTATAACATCAACTCCAGATTCATAAGTTCTAACCAAAAGAGCAAGCTCTAATGCTTTTGCAACTTCAGGCTTATTTTGAATCATCCACTTCATCCAGTCAATAACATGGTTGCAAAGCTCATCAAGCTCTTGACGCTCATAGATCACATGCCACTTAACAGGCTGACGGTTATGACCAGAAGGGGCATGGCTTGCAATTGAGATAACCTGCTCAAGAATCTCTTTTGACACCTGCTTTTTTTTGTAGCTTCTTATTGATCTGCGAGACCGCAAAAAATGCTCCATCTTTGTTGGTTCTGGCAAAAATGATTGATTTATCTCAAGGCAATCATCTGGCGATAAATTTTTATGAGATAGAGCAGCAGTTGGGCAGACAGCCACACAGTGTCCGCAGTTTATGCAAAATTTCTCTGCACCTTTAAAAACATCTGGCACTCCATCTTTAAGATTAATGATCAGTGATGGGCACTCAGCAGCACAGATGCCATCTTTAAGACACCTATCTTTATCTACGGTTATCAGAGCCATTAAATATTGATTCTCCTTATTTTTAGATATTTAACTAATAGGTGGAATGATCATAACTGGAATTTTAGACTGTTTAAGAACGCCTTTTGTAACCTGCCCAAGTGATGTGTTAGATGAGAAAAATCCCTTAATTGAGCCTATAATAATAAGATCACACTCCTCTTCAACAGATGTTTCAATTATAGTATCAACAACATGCCCATCTTTAACAAGAATCTTATCTACTGTGTAGTCGCAATCAATTGGTTTTGCATCTTTAGAAAACGCATCAATTGCATCATAGATGATGTTCTGGTTATTTTTTTTGCCAATAAGAGCCATTCTTGCACTATTTTCATGCTGTTTATGGAGATCTTCCCATCTTTCTTTACCGATAAACCCAGAGACTATTGCATCTACACTATCAGGAAGAGCCTCCATAACATGAAGCAGCGTAATTCCTCCGCAATAGCGAGATGATATGCTTGCTGCATAAGTAAAAGCATGACGGCAGTTGTCTGACAGGTCAGTTGCAAACAGAATTTTTTTTATTTCGCGAGCCATTTTTTTTCTCCTTTTATTCTCTCTATTCTATTTTAAGATTTATTAATTTTTTAGCCTATTATGGTTTAAAAAAGCTGGAGTAAAAACCATCATCACCTTTTTAAACAGCACAATCACTAAAAGTTAAGTTTAAACTGATAATAGTTTATGAGAGTTTGGTGTAAAGTCAAGAATAAACGATTAATCTTAAATTTTCTTTGAGTATATATAGAGTTTCGCCAAGAGTTAGAGAGCCTTTCTGGATATGAAGCCCAGCAATACTGGTAAAATAATAGCTACAATATAACGAATTGTAATATAAAAATTAAAAACTCATAATATTTGAGTTTTAGAAAAAAAGTTTTTAATTGAGGCATTTTTTTTTTGCTTTGGTAATTTCTTTGGTTGTAAAAAAGCTATAAAATTATTAGATAAGAGACCCTATGTGATAAAGTCAAATTGGCCAATATCAGGAGCAAAGCATAAAAATCCCTATTGGAGCTGTCAACCTTAGCCATGAAAATAATAGATTTGAATTAATTATGAGGCAAATAATGAATGAAACAAAATTTTATCCTGAGGTAAAATTCCCACGCAACATCTGGCCGGTGTTGGCTATTCTGGCTACAGGACTGATTATCACAGCAGTTGCATCTTTTTATGTTAAAAAAGACGTGGAAGCCTATGCAATGAATGAGTTTGACGGTTCATGTAATGAAATCGAGCTAAAAATAGAAGCCCGACTACAAGCCCATGCCAGAATATTAAGAAGCGAGGCTGCTTTTTTTGATGCATCCGAAGATGTTACGCGGGCTGCGTGGTATATGTTCACCCGTCGTCAACGAGTAGAACAGCAGCTTCCCGGAATAGAGGGTATAGGCTTTTCGCTTGTGATTCCACCAGAACGGTTAGCACAGCATGAACAGGAAATCCGCAGTCAGGGGTTTCCTCAGTATCATGTAAAACCCAAAGGCGGGCGGAAGATTTACACTTCAATAATTTATCTTGAACCTTTTGAAGGAAGAAATCTTCGGGCTTTTGGTTACGATATGTTTTCAGAGCCAGTGAGTCGTGAT
>JADFZO010000094.1 GCA_015232465.1 Desulfamplus sp. | reverse complement strand
CCCCTTTTTTGTGCTTAATAGTTGACCACTTACTATGTCCTGACATTTACTACTCCTCCTTAAAAGTTTTACCTATTTTTATATTTTTTATCATTTTATTGTTTTTTGCAAAAATAAATCTAAAAGATAATCAAATCTTTCCTCTTCCAATTATGTATATCTCTTTGCTCGCCTTTCTACAGCTCTCTGGCTTAAAAATTGTGTGCTGTTTAAAATTTGCCTTAACACTCTTTTCAAACTCCTTAAAATCTGAGCCATGAAAAATCTTGCAGACAAAATTTCCACCAATATTTAGCCATTCAGATGCAACATTTAAAGCAGCGTTGCAAAGCTCAAAAGAGCGTGCAGCATCAACATCTCTTCTCCCTGTAGTTGATGGTGCCATATCGCTTAACACAACATCATATTTTTTTATGCTATTTGGCTCGTCTTCACTATTTGAATTTAACCCAAAACAGTTGACTTGATTTAAACTAAAAATATCGCCATCAATTGCAGTGGCATTTGATGGAAGTTGAACATCAACCTTTTGAAGATCAACACCAACAGCCGTCCCTTTATCTCCAATGGTTTTAGCAGCATAGATAAGCCAAGAGCCTGGTGCACACCCTAAATCAAGAACAAAATCACCTCTTTTGATGATGTTTAGCTTTTTTTGTATCTCCATAAGTTTATAGACAGAGCGGGCAGGATAATTATCATGCTTTGCCTTTTCTGTAAAATGATCTGCCCACTGCTGGTTTGATTTTGAGGTTTTGCTCATTGAAAAAGTATCTCCATAACCTGTTTTAGAGATGTTACACCTATTATTGAGATTGCGATCTTTTGCCCTTGAATCTCAATGGAATCAATATTTTGAAACAGCTTTTTTGTATTTTCAGGCACAATGCAGCGAGTAAAGCCCATCTTTAAAGCCTCTTTAATCCTTGCCTCACCATGACTTACAGCTCTAATTTCGCCAGTTAAACCAATTTCACCAATTACAGTTGTCCCCTCTGGAACAGGCATGTCAAGAAAACTTGATGCAAGTGCAACCGCAACTCCAAGGTCTGCTGCTGGCTCAACCACCTTTACGCCTCCAGCAACATTCATAAAAATATCAAGACCAGATAGGTTTATCCCAAGCCTCTTTTCCATGACAGCAGCAATTAGAGCAACGCGGTTAGGGTCAAGCCCAAGCACAGTTCGCCTTGCATTGCCAAATCCAGAGCTACTTGCAAGCCCTTGAATCTCTATCAAAATTGGGCGAGTCCCCTCCATGCTTGCAGTAACAACCGAGCCAGGTGCATTTATTGATCTCTCTGCAAGAAATACAGCCGAAGGGTTTGGCACCTCTTCAAGCCCCTTATCTTTCATCTCAAATACGCCAATCTCGTTTGTTGAGCCAAATCGGTTTTTAACAGCCCTTAAAATCCTAAAAACATGGCTTCTATCCCCCTCAAAGTAGAGGACAGTATCAACCATGTGCTCCATTATTCGAGGTCCAGCAATTGAACCCACTTTAGTAACATGACCCACCAAAAATAGCGGAATACCAGACTGCTTTGCCATGTTCATCAAACGGATAGATGCCTCTCTTATTTGGGTTACGCTTCCCGGGGTTGATGCAATCTCTGGATTATAGACAGTCTGAATTGAGTCAATAACCATAACATCAGGTTTTTCGTCCTCTGCCATGCTAATTATTGCATCAAGATCAGTCTCTGCTGCAACTAAAAGAGATGATGAGCTTGAAGATGGGGTTGATTTAGTAGGATTTGATAAACTCTGCGATGGTTGCAAAGCTGAAGATAGGCGTTGTCCCCTCATTTTAAGTTGACGGATAGACTCCTCTCCAGATACATAGAGCGATTTTTTGCCAGAATCAGCAACCTTTGAGAGCACCTGAAGCATGAGGGTTGACTTTCCAATTCCCGGATCCCCGCCAATTAAAACAAGCGTTCCAGCAACAATCCCCCCTCCAAGAACCCTGTCAAACTCCCCAATTCCAGTAAAAACTCTCGGCTCTTGATCAAACTCAATCTTATCCATAGGGATAGGAGTTGCTCTTGCCCTTGAAAAGCGTCCCCCAGACGATAAGTTATCGATCGGTTTTTCAGCTATTAATGTATCCCATTCACCGCAACCAGGACATTTGCCCATCCATTTGTATGTCTGATGATCGCATGACTGGCATCTGAAAATTACCCTATCTTTTTTTTTCACAATAAAGCTCCTAACTTATCAACCATCTTTACCCATCAATTAAGGAGTCTTTCTCTTATTAAACTATTAATTTTACTGATCAGAGCTTGCGGGACAGGGGATTTACAATTTTTAGCATAATCGTAAGTAACCACAAGAGCCTCACCTTCAGCAGCAATTTTTTGGTGTTTGTGGCTCACAATAATATGGTCCATTGTAAATCTATCGTGTTCTATGGAGAGGATTTGCGTACCAATTGAGATTGTATCAGGATAGATAAGCGGAATTCTAAATTTGCACGATATTGATGCAAGGATAATTCCTCCTCCTTGCACCTCATCTATTTGAGCAAAATCTAACTGCTCAAGAAAATGGACTCGTGCATTTTCAAAGTATCTAAAATATGCAGTATTGCTCACATGGTTGCCAGCATTCATATCACCCCATGGGATTGTCATCTCCATTACAGTTAAATATGGTTCAAGCAACTTTTCAGCCTCTTTGGTTAATTTTGGGTATTTATTGCTATGTTTTATCATCTTTTTCATGGTTTTCATGGATATAATTTATTAAAATTTAGTTAGATTGGTTATCGATATTTCTCATAAACAGAGCCAAATAGCACAGGCACTCTTTTATAGAACTCTTTAAGAAGAGGGAGCATAATTTGACGCATCTGTGGGTGAGAAGCCTTTGAGCATCTTAAATTAAAGATGTGAATCCACTCTCTAATATTTGCAGTTATGATAATGTCTGTCTTTAGGCTATTTGGAAGAACGCTTCGAGCCTCTTGAGCCTTTGCACCGCTTTTAATAAGATTCATGTAAGATTCTTCACACATCTGCATTGCCCTTTTCCACTCTTTATACATTTCTGAGTCTTCCTGCCAAAAAAAAGGCTTTATTACAGTAATCTCACTGCCAAATTTATCTTTTGCGTAGTTGGCGTAACGTGTTGATTCAACTGAAAAACTTGCAATTCTGTGGCGGGTAAGCTCTGCTAAAACTCCCCTATCACAAACAATTCTAACAGTAATTGATACATGTTCAATTACGCTCTCATGCCCAGATTTAACAATTCTTTCTAAAAACTCTTGAGCCGAGCCATCAACAATGTGATCTTCTGATTTGTAGCAGTTACGGGCAGCAAGCTCTAAAAGCTGATAAATTTGATCAGCCTCTGCCATCTGAAGTATCTCAAAATAGGGTTCAATAATTTTCATAGTTTGCCTTAAAAATAGATACCTTTAATTTCAAGGTTAATTTAATATTTTTGATCAGCATAATCGACCCAACCACCAGCCTTTACAAGTGCAAGGTCATATTGGCTGATTGAAAATGGGATAACCTCTTTTAGTCCATCAGCAGTAAATGTAAATAGCATTTTATCAATATCTGTTTCAACTGATGTTGATTTACCAGCAAATTTGGTAAATAGTTTCTCAATAACATCTTTTTCAAGCGATACTGCCATCATACCGCAGTTGAACATATTTTGCCTAAAAATTCTGGCAAATCCAGAGGCAATAACCATGTTGATCCCATTTACCTCAAATGCCCACGGTGCATGTTCACGAGATGAACCACAACCAAAGTTATCTCTTGCTACAACTACTGACTTTCCCTCAATATCTTTGGCTGGATTAAACCTCTCAAGCACAATATCCTCAAGCAAAAAGGGCTTTAGGGCTATTTTTGTGCTCTCTGTTAGATATTTTGCAGGAATAATCTCATCTGTATTTATATCTGATCTATCAAGAAAAAGGATTTTACCGTTAAAGTTTTTCATGTTGCTCTACCCTTTGAGTTTGACTATTTCTTAAGATAATTATGCCAAATAGAGTTCAGAATTGGCAATCTCCCCTTTTAGTGCTGAGGCAGCAGCAGTAGCTGGACTCATAAGATGAACCATGCCGCCTTTACCCATTCGACCGTTAAAATTTCTATTTGTGGTTGAGCCGCACACTTCGCCATCTGCAAGCACGCCGTTACTCATTCCAAGACAAGCCCCGCACGTTGGATTGGTAACGCAAAAGCCAGAATCCATAAATATCTTTATAATCCCTTTATCAAGAGCTTTTGAGTAAATATCAGGGGTTGCAGGAGATACGATTCCTCTGACTGAATCTGCGATTTTTTTGCCCTTAAGAATTGATGCTGCAATCTCAAGGTCTTCTAATCTGCCGTTAGTACAAGAGCCAATATAGACCTGATCGATCCTTGTTCCAGCCATCTCTGAGACTGGCTTTACCTGATCTGGTTTATAACCTAATGTAACTAAAGGTTGAAGGTTGAAGACATCTAACTTTATGGTATCACTGTAAGCTGCATCAGCATCAGCTTTAAATTTTGAAAAAGAGTCGAGAGCTGCCTCTTTTGATGGGTATTCATCTTTTATAAACTGCCATAAATACTCAACTGTAACCATGTCAGGGGCACAAATTCCGCTTGTTGCACCAGCCTCAACAGCCATATTGCAAAGAGTCATACGCTGATCCATAGTCATAGAATCAACCACCTCACCGCAAAACTCAAGAACCTTGTTGGTTGCACCATTTACCCCAATCGTTGCTATAAAAGATAAAATAACATCTTTGGCATAAACTCCTTTTGGCAGCTTGCCAGTTATTTCAACCTTAATTGATTCAGGGTATCTAAATGCACAGACCCCCTTTAAGATGCCAACCTCAAGATCAGTTGTTCCAACTCCAGCAGCAAAAGCTCCAAAAGCTCCATGGGTGCAGGTGTGAGAATCTCCCATTATAATTGTAAATCCAGGGCGAACAAACCCCTTTTCAGGAAAAATAGCGTGGCAAACTCCGTTTCTTCCAATATCAAAAAAATCTTTTATCTTGTGCCTGATTGCCCAATCTCTTAAAATCTTGCCCTGCAGTGCAGTTTTTGAATCTTTAGCTGGAGTTACATGATCAATTACAGCCTTAATCTTAGATGGATCAAATATCCTATCTTTACCGCGAGCCATTAAATCTGTGATTGCAATTGGAGTTGTAATCTCATGACAAAATACAGCATCTAAACTTATTACTTGAATGTCGCTACATGGGGAATCAACGTAGTGAGCATCAAATATCTTTTGAGCAACTGTTTTACCCATTATTTTTTCTCCTTATCTTTCTCCTTATCTTTGTCCTCTTCCTTCTCTTTATCTTCAGCAGATTTAGCATCTTCAGGGTTTTCAAGTGCAGGGGGAGGTGAGTGCTCTATAATAAACTCGTCAACCTTTTCCATGCTTGATGAGACCATTACATGGGTAGATTCTGCCTCTTCAAGCAATCCATCAATGTATGGATTTAATATTTTTGTAAGACTTTCATTTACAATTTTCATCTCATCAAATGTCTTTACATCGTTATAAAAAAGAGAGCTTAAATATATAATCGCAGCGTCCCACGCACGGGGGTGAAGTTTTGGGATAACAGCGTCAAGCTCCATCTCTTCAAGGTGCAGCTTTAATGCAAGGCATAAGTATCTATCTTTGTCGTTAGAGCTTAATTTGTTTAGATTCACAACTATTGGCTTCATGATGATTATAGGATTAACAGCCCCCTCTTGTTGGCTTTTAGAATCAACACGAGCTTTTTTCCATGTTATAAGCCTTGCGTTTGGGTATCTAAAGGTTACATGTTTTTTATCTATTTCAACTATTTCAAGTGCAATTGTTCCAGATGGCCAAATATCCTCCATTTTAGAGGATATAACATTAATAATCAGCTTCTTATTATCTTCTAAAATCCATGTTCCATTAGATTCGCCTTTACGTTCAACTATTTTTGCCGTAGCCCCCTCAACTCGAAGATCAGATGTCCAGTTGCCGTTAGCTCTAACAATTAAGAGTGCATGAACTCTATTGCTGTATCTTGTCCAGCTACCAAGAAGAAGTTCAGAAACAGTAGGGACTTTGGGTCTAACAGCCTCTTTTTTTGCATCCTCATTGCACCCTATATTATTTAATAATACTATTATCAAGATTAGTGATACAAAAAACCCTCTTGTTAAAAAACCATTTTTATACATAACCCCACCTTAAAAGGAAAGTTATCAATAAAAAAAGGGCATCTCAATAGAAATACCCTTTTTTAAAAAACCTTAAGCAGCCAAAATTTGAGATTGACAGCCAAATATTATAAAAATATCAGGAGCAACATTTTCCGCTTGTTCCACAGCTTGAGCAAGAAGAGTCTCCAAAATCAATTTTAGAGTCCAATTTAAAACCCATACCAGTAAAGTCAATTTTGATAAGTTTTGCCTGTTTCATAAACTCTTTGTCAACAACAAACTTAAAGCCTTTTACATCATATACATCATCATTATTTTTAGGCTCGTCCAGAGCCATAGCAAGAGATGGACCACCTCACCCGCCTGAATTTAGAAAAATTCTGATTGGTGAAATCTCCTTGCCATTAAAGTATTCTTCTATCTGCGTTTTTGCAGCATTTGTCATGTCAATCATAGTTGATTCTCCTTAAATTTTTGTATTTGTGCAAAAAAACCGGCTGTCCTGAATAGAGCACCAGAATACTACACAACCGGGATCGATCCGCGACACAGATGATATCACTTATCGCTGCTTCCTTCCGGATCTGACGAGGTTCATGACCTTCTGTTGCACGGCGACCGGTCAGAATATCCATACAAGGGATACTACTGCACAGAACAGCCGGAAAGATTTTTATACTTTAACCATAGGTGCTTTTCAAGAGAAATTTTAAATTTTAATTATCAACTAAAAACTCTCATGCTCTCTACGGTTTATAATCTCCTCTTGATGATCTGCATCAAGATCAACAAAATAGTCGCTGTAGCCAGCCACTCTGACCAGCAAATTACGATACTCGTCAGGAGACTGCTGTGCTTTTTTAAGAGTCTTTGTATCTACCACATTAAACTGAATGTGGTGCCCATTTAACTTAAAATAGGTTCTTATTAAAGATGCAAGTTTATCTAAATCATCTTCATTTTTTAAAATATCTGGCAAAAATCGCTGATTAAGAAGTGTCCCGCCAGATTTAAACTGATCCATCTTACTTAACGATTTTATAACAGCAGTTGGTCCATGTCTGTCAGCACCATGAGAAGGGGAGGTGCCATCTGATTCAGGCAATCCAGCAAACCGACCATTTGCAGAAGCTCCAAGCATCTTGCCAAAATAGACATGACAGGTGGTTGATAACATGTTTAGATGGTAAACTGTCCCCTTTGTGTTGGGCTTGCCATCAATAGCATCAAATAAAGAGCCATAAACCTGCTTCATAATATTATCTGCATAATCATCATCATTTCCAAAGAACGGGGTCATGTTCCAAAGTCTCATTCTTAAAGGCTCATCATCTTGAAAGTTGTTTGCAAGTGCTTGAAGGAGCCTGTTCATAGTAACTGTTTTATCTTCAAACACATGCTTTTTTATTGCAGATAGACTATCTGTAACAGTTCCAATGCCACAACACTGAATATAGTTGGTGTTGTATCGTGGTCCACGATTATAATAATCACGACCATTTTTTATGCAATCTCTTATTACAACAGATAAAAATGGGGCTGGTGAATAGGCTGCAAACATCTTTTCAATATAGTTATTAACTCTTATTTTTAGCTCAACAATATAGTTAAGCTGTTTTACAAAAGCATCATAAAGCTCATCATAACTGTTAAAAGTCGTTGGATCACCAGTTTTTGGTCCTATTTGTCGTCTGCCTACAGGGTCAAATCCGTTGTTAAGGCTAAGTTCTAAAATTTTTGGCACATTTAAATAGCCTGTCAAAATATAAGCCTCTTTTCCAAAAGCTCCAGTCTCAATGCAGCCAGAGCAGCCACCTTCACGGGCATCTTCAATGCTCTTTCCAGCCCTTACCTGCTCCATAACAACAGCATCAGCATTAAAAACAGAAGGGTAGCCATAACCTTTTTGAATTACACGGCAGGCAGCCTTTAAAAAACGCTGAGGGGTTCTTTCGCTTATCTGCACATTGCTTTGAGGCTGAAGCAGTTTTAGCTCATCAATTATCTCAAGTATGATATAAGATAGCTCATTTGTTCCATCAGAGCCATCACGCTTTAATCCAGCAAGGTTGATATTGGTAAAATCGTTGTATGTGCCACTCTCTTTAGCAGTAACTCCAACCTTTGATGGTGCTGGGTGGTTGTTTACCTTAATCCAAAGGCAACTTATAAGCTCTTTTGCCCCCTCTTTATCTATTGTTCCAAATTTAAGCTCTTTTTCATAAAATGGGTATAGATGTTGATCAAGATGACCAGGACTCATAGCGTCCCAACCATTTAGCTCTGTAATAGTTCCAAGATGGACAAACCAATACATCTGGATAGCTTCCCAAAGTGTTTCAGGTTTATGGGCAGGAACTTTGCGGCAAACTTGGGCAATTTTTAGAAGTTCTGCAACTCTTGATTTGTTTTGACTATTTTTACCTTTATTAGCTAACTCTTTTGAAAGATTTTCAGCAAGATCAGCGTGTCTGTTTGCAAAAATAATTGCAGCATCGCAAGATATATCCATAGCTTTAAGCTCTTCTGCCTTATCAAGAGCCTCTGGATCGTTTAGATAATCTAATGTTGCAAGGTGCTCTGCAATCTCTTTTTTAAAATCAACCATTCCCTTTTCGTAGATTATGCCATCAAGAGTGGTATGACCCGGTGCTCTTTGCTCCATAAATTCAGTGAAAAGCCCTGATTTATAGGCATTTTCCCAATCTTCTGGCACATGCTCAAATATTCTATCTCTCATGGTGCGACCTTGCCAGTAGGGTATCACCTCTTGGGCATATTTTTTTATATCCTCTTTTTCAACCTTAAATGGTGTCATTAGACGGCTGTTTAATATCTCAAGGTCTTCAACTGAGTGGCAATTTAGCTCTGGAAAGGTTGATGTAGCTTTAGGAAAAGCTCCTCTTTCTCCCACATATCTAAATCGTGCTCTAAATTTTTTATAACAGCCATCTGACCAGTC
>JADFZO010000093.1 GCA_015232465.1 Desulfamplus sp. | reverse complement strand
TATTAATATATTTTTGTAACCATACCTCAGAAATTCCAACTACTCTTGCAATTCCAGCTATGGATATTTTCTCTAAAAGCAGCTTCTTCACTAAATCCCATGTTTCAGGGGCAATTCTTTTATTTTCTGGGTTTTCAACAAATTGCCTCCCACAAGATTTGCAGGAATGCTTTTGTTTACCATTATGAATAGAACCATTTTTTATAATATTTAATGAGCTACATGCGGGACATTTCATTTTTTTATCGCCTTGTAGAAGATAGAGTAAATTTTTATATCACTACATGTTAAGCACTACCATATAAACAAGGTTAATCAACGCTTGCGTGCAATATCTCAGGACATTTCCGAATCTGATTTATGTTGTTCCGAAAGTAAGACTTTACGAGAAGGACGGGAAGAGATGAGCAATCACGAAAAAATAGCTGAAATTTTTGGTCATATGGCAAAAAGAGCCTCTCTCACTCCTCATTCCGAAATGACTTTGTAAATTTTTTAATAATCATTTAAAAGGTTTTAACCAAGCGTTTTAGGGGACAGCCCTACGGCGTGTATGTTTGTGGTTAATCGTTTGTTGGTGGTCGCCTTCGGGCTGCCACCTAAATTTTACGTTATCTTGTTTTTTTAGCTTTTATCTTGATGTTTAAGAAATAGGTGAAACTCTACGTCATAAATATACAAAAGAACAATTGTCAGACCAAAGATAATAGGACCATAAACAAGACCAGTTATGCCAAAATAGTTGAGTCCGCCAAGAATAGAGAAAAATATCAAAAGTGTCCCCATTCCAGCAGAGCCTTTCATAAAAAGTGGTCTGACAAAATTATCAATTGAGCCAACAACAAGAGCAGACCAGATAATAAGAAAAGTTCCATAACCCCATGAGCCAGATATAAATAGCCAGATTGCAGCAGGTACCCAGATCAGAGATGTCCCAACAAATGGAATCAAAGATGCAAATGCCATAACAGCCCCCCAAAAAAAGCCGGGCAATCCGCATATTGCAAATGCAACTCCTCCAGCAGCCCCTTGCGATAGTGCAGTAATTAATGTGCCAAGTATGGCAGATTTTGCAACAGCCTTTATCTTGTCAGTCAACATCTTCTCATGTGTAGATGAGAGCGGGCTTAAATGTAAAACATAATCAAATATTCTCTTTTGATCTTGAATAATAAAGAAAAAAGCAAAACTCATAAGAAAAAATTTGCCAGCAACAGAGGATATGTTGGAGATAATATATTTACCCTGACTCATCATAATTTCCCCAACATAAGATGAGATATTTATCATAAGATCATTAAAATCTATACTTTTAAATAGAGTATCCTCAATATGTTCATCAAACAGGGCTAAAGCATTAGATATAAAAGGTATCTGGAGAATCTTCTCAATATTTCCATCTGCAATCCATCGGTTGATGGCAGATACAGATAAAATTCCCTGTCTGATAACTGCTGAAAAGATAAGAAAAAGGGGGATAATAATCACAAGGTTAAGAAGTAGGCAGGAGATGAATGCTGCAAGATTGCTTCGATTACCACATTTTTTCTTAATCCACTCATAAATAGGGTGTGTAAGAGCTGACAAAATAATGGCAATAACAACAGGGTCAATATAACCCTGCATCATCTTCCAACATAAAAACAGCGATATTGCTATCAGCATAAAAAGAAAGTAGTGGGCAATATTAAGCGTGCTGTTTAATTCATTTTTTGTGTTTACGTTTTTACTCATATTAAAAATTTTTATACCAATCTAATTATTTAAAAGTGAGACTACAGCAAAAGATGCCCTTTCACAAGCAAGCGGGATATCCCAAGCCTCTTTATCTCTTATTCCAACAAGGTTTGAGGCTGCCCTAACTTCAATAAAAGGGATATTGTAAAGTGCTGCAATATGGGCTAAAGCTGCCCCCTCCATTGACTCCATGCACGGTCGGCTAAAGGCTTTAAAAATATGGTTAGCCTGCTCTTTTGATCCTGTAATTGTTGATACAGTTATAAAATCTCCTGTAATCACTCTAAAGTCGCTATTTTTTGTTACACTGTTTTTTATAGCATAGCATGAGTTTTGAACCATTGCTTTATCAAAAATAAATCGCCCCTCTCTGTTTATCTTATAATCATTGGATTTAAGGACAAGTTTTTCAGGCAAAATATCAAACGGCAAGGGTTGATTAGGATAGTTAAAGCTCTTATTTGTACTCACTCCTGCATGTATGTATGTATCTGATGTTGCCACAGCAATATCTCCAATATTTAATCCAGAGCCTTCAAAAGAGCCTGCAATGCCAGTGTGAATGATTATTAAATCTCTGCTATCACATTTTGGGTAAGGCTCTCTATTTTGGTTGCATCTAATCTTTTCAAGACTAAGGGTCAATCCATGCGCGGCATTTACCACGCCAAGCCCTGTTATAACAATCTGAAAATCTATATTAACACTGCTGCTCAATTTTGCACTGATAATTTTTACACCTGAAATAAAAAGAGTCTCTGATATTATGGTTGAGGAGCTAAGGATAGGCTCTATCTCCATAAGAGTTGCTACAACTATCAAGTAAGATTTGTGGGACATAATGAGCATCAGCTTATTATTGCAAATTAATATAATTTAATCTATTATTTTAAAAATTAAAAATAAAATATGAACTTTAAACCATAAAGTAAAGAGGGCTAAAAAAAGTTGGGAAAATGTAAGAACCACCCTGATAGAGATAGTAGCTATAGGTGTATGAAGCACGATTATTATCTGTGCGAAGAGTGTCTTAAATGTAATGATTCTGATATTTATTGTAAATTTAGGTCAGGATGTGCAATATATTTTGTATCTAAAAAGGGGTTTGACTCAAAAGAAAAGGAAGAGAAATAGATAAATTAGTTAATAATTTAAACTATTTGTGATTTAAACACCTTGTTGATTCTTCTCTTTTGCCCGTTGTTTTGCCTGCTCAATAAGATCATACAAGGTGGTTATTTTGCTTGGGGGTTTTTCTAAGAATTTATCTATCTGCTCTTTTGAGTAGGTTTTTGTAATGTAATCTTCAATTGGGATACGCTCAAACCAGCAATCCATAATTTTAAAACATGGAGAGCCACTCTTTGCAACCTTGCAATAGCTAAAAGTGACCTCATGCCCAAGCATACGGCAGTATCCAGATTCAGAGTCAAATTTATTTTTATCAACCATATTCAAACAGCCCTATTGCTACTTTAATTAACATTTTGTAGGGGCTTATTTTTGCTATACCCCTACAAAAATTAAAAACTTCTTATTTTATAAAGCAGGTAGTGGATTTCCCTTTACGCTCCGCTCTAAAGTCTCATCAAGCTCTTTTTGAGATAGCTCGGCATTTTGAAGCTCTCCAGCCATATATTTACTGTAACCATTTAAATCCATAAGTCCATGACCGCTAAGATTAAATAGAATTACCCGCTCTTTACCCTCCTCTTTTGCCTGCAAAGCCTTTCTGATGGTGGCTGCAACTGCATGACTTGTCTCTGGAGCAACAATCATACCTTCAGTTTTGGCAAATATCATTGCTGCCTCATAACACTCAAGCTGCTTTATTGACATAGGTGTCATCAAGCCATGTGCAACCGCCTGAGAGACAAGTGGCGACATACCATGATACCGCAGACCTCCAGCGTGTATTGGTGCTGGAATAAAATCGTGCCCTAATGAATACATCGGCAGCATCGGAGTCATTTTGGCAACATCACCATGATCATAAACATAGGGTCCACGAGTAAGAGTTGGGCATGAAGCTGGCTCAACTGGTATTATCTCAATATCTGTTCCATTTATCTTGTCGTATGCAAATGGAAAGGCAATTCCAGCAAAGTTACTACCGCCACCAGCACAACCAATAACTGTATCAACCTTCTTGATTCCAGCCTTTTGAAGCTGCTTTTTTGCCTCAAGTCCAATTATGGTTTGATGCAGCATTACATGGTTTAGCACGCTTCCTAAAGCGTAACGTGTCTGACCTGTTGTATCAGTTACAGCAGCCTCAACAGCTTCGCTAATTGCAATCCCAAGACTTCCCGGTGTATCTGGGTATTTAGCAAGAATATCACGACCAGCAGCAGTCTCTTTTGATGGGCTTGCAATGCAGGTGCCTCCCCAAGTCTCCATCATTGTTTTTCTAAATGGCTTTTGATCAAAACTGATTCTTACCATAAAGACTTTACACTCCATGTCAAGCAGACGGCAAGCATAAGATAGTGCACAACCCCACTGACCAGCACCAGTTTCAGTTGTAAGTTTTCTTATTCCAAACTCCTTATTATACCAAGCCTGAGCAACAGCAGTATTTGGTTTGTGGCTTCCAGCAGGAGATACGCTCTCATCTTTAAAAAAAATCTTTGCTGGGGTCTGAAGATATTTTTCAAGATAGATTGCCCTTCTAAGTGGTGATGGTCTCCAGCGGTAGAGCAGATCAAGAATACCTTCTGGTATGTCAATCCAACGCTCTTGACTAACCTCTTGCTCAATCAGGTTCATAGGAAATACAGGTGCAAGCATGTCAGGCGATATAGGATTACCGTCAGGTCCAAGGGGCGGATTCATTGTGCCTGGCAGGTCTGCTGCAATGTTATACCACTGTTTAGGAATCTCATCTTCATTCAAGAATATTTTTAGTGCCACAATAATCTCCTTAAAATTTAATCATATTAAAAGCATAAACTCCATAGATGTTTTATGGGGTCTTACAAGTTTCATTTTTTGTCAATCTTTAAAAATTTAAGATGACAATGGTTGTTTCTTTTGATAGAAGCAAAGTCTCAATTTTTCTCTTTTTTGTCAAGGTAAGTTTTTTATCAAGGCAGAAGAAGGTAGGTATTTGTTAATAATTTTTCACTTTTTTAAAAGGAGACTTAAAGATGAACTTCTCTAAAATGTCAATTGGAATCATTTTTTCACTGGTAACCACTCTCTGTTTACAGATATTGGTACCAACAACATCAATAATACCAGCAAAACCGCTTTATGCTTATGATTTGCCCTCTGTAAATCTTGGGTTTACAAGTTTTCTTGATGGAGGACCGCCAGCAGGTCCTGGATTCTATTTTAGCCAATACATTCAAAATTACACATCAGATAGCCTCAAAGATGCAAATGGAAACGATGCACTTCCACCATTTGCTGATGAGTCTTTAGATGCTTGGATAAGCCTTAGCCAGTTTATCTATCAGTCAGACAAAGAGCTTTTTGCTGGTGGAAAATGGGGAGTTAATTTGATGATCCCAGTTGTTGGACTTGATATGGATTATGGCACACAAAACCCAGCATTTCCTCAAGATAATGGTGGCGGAGTTGGCGATATTTTGGTTGGTCCATATCTTCAGTGGGATCCAATCATGGGGAAAAATGGACCAATATTTATGCACCGAATTGAACTTCAGATGATATTTCCAACTGGAGAGTATGATGAGTCAAAAGAGCTTAATGCTGGAAGTAACTTCTTCTCATTTAATCCATACTGGGCAGGAACACTTTTTATCACACCAAAAATGACAGCCTCTACCCGTATTCACTATCTTTGGAATGGAGAAAATGATGAACCAGGAAGAAAGTATCAAGCACTTGGAGCTAACGATACGCAAGCGGGTCAGGCATTTCACGCAAACTTTGCAATTGAGTATGAGATTATCCCAAATACCATGAGGCTTGGTATAAACGGCTACTATTTAAAACAGATAACAGATACCCAAATGGACGGCAATGATGTAGCTGATAGCAAAGAGAAGGTTATGGCAATAGGTCCTGGTTTTGTTTATCACTTTTCTCAAAATGATCACCTATTTTTTAACGCCTATTTTGAATCTTCAGCAGAAAACAGACCAGAGGGAGATAGATTTAATTTAAGGTGGGTTCACCATTTTTAATATAGAGCTTTTATAACACCAAAAAAACTAACTAACCAGCGGGCAGCCTCCATTAGATTGTCTGCTACAAAATCGGGTGAGGGGTTCAATTTAGTTGCCTCAACCCCTAACCCATTGCCAGTTCTAACAAGCACGCTATAACGGCAGCCAGCATTGTGCGAGCACTCAATATCTTTTTTGCTATCGCCAACCATGCAGGAGCGATTAAGATCAATGCCATACTTTTGCACAGCCTTTAAAATAAGCCCTGGCAGAGGTTTTCGGCATGAGCAGCAATCTTCTGGAAGATGAGGGCAAAAAAATATATCTTTTATAAAACCACCAGCATCTTTGACCTCTTTTTTCATCTTAGCAAAGATTTTGTAAAGTTCTTCATAGGTAACCATTGCCCTTCCAATTGCCGATTGGTTTGTTATAATAATAACATCAAACCCATTTTGATTTAAAAGTGCAATTGCTTTGGCACTGCCATCAATAAGGCAGAACTCATCAACGCACTTTATGTAATTAGGAGAATCCTCATTTATCACGCCATCTCTATCGAGAAATATGGTAAAGTTACCCGATTTTTTCATAATTTTTTAATCTTCTTATGATCTATTTATAGTCAATTGATGCACGAAAATTATCCACAAAAAAGGAGAAATATATATGTTAAATAGTGATTATAGCAAAGATGAGGAGGAGTGGTTCAACAAATTTCAAAATGGAACTCTTCTGGTTAAAGGGTGGAAGAGCCGCATAAAAGATGCTCTAAAGCCATTTGCATCGCCTCAAAGAGATGTTTTGCATCAAAAATTGAAAAGCTTAGGAGAACGCATTGGTCGAGAGTGGGCAAAAGATAACACTATTCGGCGTATTGACACCAAAACTCTTCAACAGTGGGGAGACTCTCTTGCTATTAAAAAAAACGGCGACTTTGATGCCTTGATTGCTCAAATCGAAAAAATAGAGAGCGAGGTCGATAAAATCTTATCGTAAAACTTTAAAATCAAAACAACAAAATAGACAATTTTATAAAACCCCCGCGGGCATTGGCGGAACATGCTCACCGCCTAATAGATAGCCCCCATCAAGCCTCAAGATGCTTCCTGTCATGTAGGGGGCATCTTTTACGATAAAAAGCACAGCTTTAACAACATCATCAAGGCTGCCAGTTCTACCAACAAGTGTGTGCTCAACTATTGCCTGTTTTTGATCATCTGTCAATACGGTCTCCCATCCACGAGTCCCTTGTGCATGGCGACTCTCAAATATGCCAAGCATTATCTCATTTACCCTAATTGATGGAGCACCCATTCGTGCCCAAGTCTCAGTAAGAATAGATACACCTCTAACAGCAGCAGAATATCCATCATTAAATAGAGGAGCGGTTGGACCTGATCTGCCAACAATTGCAGCAATTGATGAGAAATTGATCACAACAGCACTATCTGATTTTTTAAGCAGAGGCAGCATCTCGTTAAAAATCCACCTTTTTGATTTTAAGGTAGTTGCAACTTCAAGCTCCCACTGCTCTTCAACATATTCGCCATGAACAGCGGGCCAACCGCCTCGCTCAATGTTATTTATCAAGATGTCTATTTTGCCAAAACGCTCTTCAATCTTATATTTAAGCTGCTTTATCTCTTGTAGATCAAGCAGATTTACATCAAAAATTTTATAGGTAGTGCTGTCAAACTCAGCAAAAGCATCTTCCATTGCTTTAAAACTATCCTGCCAATCATACCGAGTTAATGCAAGATTTGCCCCCTCTTTTGCAAGACCAACCCCGATTGCCCTTCCAATTCCCTTAACAGCACCAAGCACAAGTGCATTTTTACCCTTTAATTTCATAGCGTTATCTCAACTCCAAAGAGCATATTTTTTACCCAAGCCAAACCAAACTCCATAAGTGCAACATCATCTGTTTTTATCTTTTTAAGATAAAATTCTGAGATGTTATATTTTTCTATAACATCTTTTAAAAATCCATTTTCAGGCTCTCCATTTTCAAAAATCTTTGCTCGGAATGTATCAATATCATAACATGCAAGGTAGAAATTCTCAGAGTCTGCACCATCAAGTTTTCCTGGGATAATGCGATTTTTAAGGCTTATTATCTCAAGCATCTTATCGTTCATCATATTATGAATATCTACATCTTGAGTTTTTAACCACTCTCTTACTGTCAAGTTCCATTTATCAATTCTTTTTTCATCTTGTTGATTGAGTTGATTATCACTATTTTTATGGGTAAATCCGCAGCAGTGAGGTTCTTCAATAAGGGCAAAATGCTCTGTAAGTTCACCTGTTTGACGACATCTTGAGACAGCCCTTGCAATAGGATACATTCTACATGATGCTGGTCTATCAAGATAGACTGAGCAGCCAAAATCTCTTACAAACGGACATGCGTGTCCAGATGCGGGGTCTGGTTTAAATGTGATAATTGGCAACCCAGATTCAGGACCATTGTGGCGAGAGGTGTATCTTTTCAAAAAAATGTCTGACGTTATGCCAAGATTTCTCTTTAATCTTAAAATATCATAAGGTGTTAAAAATTGATTTAAGTCCTGACAACACTTATTAAAGCAAGAGAGATCAGAAGAACAATTAAAAGGTAACGGATCATCAATGGCTATATGGGTCAGCTCTTCACTCATAATTATCTCCTTTTGTTCAAATAGGTAAATCTAAGCCTTAGATATTTTGTTATTTTACTACATATTGTATTTTTAAGCAATTATTTATGGTATATATTGATAGTATTTTTTAGTATTCAGATATTTGTCATTTTTCAAAAGCATCATGGCAAAAGTTCTTGACAAGCCTATTTGCCGATGCTAATTTTCCTTCACTTATAAATTCTTATAAGTATTAAACTGTTTAACTATTTAAGAATATCATAATTTTAAGAATATTATAGTTTTTTATATTTAAGATTATTTTTAAATATTTTATAAACTAATAAGTATTCTTAGTATGATATGCTAAAATATTATGATGGATTAACAGGTCACAGGTATTGTGACCTATTAGTGTATAAATAAGACGGCATTTGTGATTATGTCGTGCATTATTAACAGCAGTTGCTGAAAACTTTAAAAGAGGGTGATCAGCACATTTAAGTAAGGGAGGTATTTTTAATGCCATCTTTTGTAATTGCAGAAAAATGTGACGGCTGTAAGGGCGGTGACAAAACAGCATGTATGTACATCTGCCCAAATGACCTGATGGTTCTTGATCCAAATGCGATGAAAGCTTATAACCAAGAACCAGATCAGTGCTGGGAATGCTACTCCTGTGTTAAAATTTGTCCTTCACAGGCAATTGAAGTAAGAGGTTACTCTGACTTTGTACCAATGGGAGCTTCTGTAGTGCCAATGATGGGCACAGAGGACATCATGTGGACATGTAAATTCAGAAACGGTGTAGTCAAACGCTTTAAATTCCCCATCAGAACTACTGCTGAGGGTGAAGCTAACGCCTATGCTGATCTTAAGGGTAAAGACCTGTATTCTGGTCTGCTTTCCACACAAGAAGCTGACGGCTATGTTCTGACCGTTCCTACCGAACTGGCTTAATTTACAGGTATCCTTAACTCATTTCTG
>JADFZO010000092.1 GCA_015232465.1 Desulfamplus sp. | reverse complement strand
TAGATGAAATGAACAAATTATGTGAAAATCAAAAAAGTATTAAATGAGAAAGGCTACTAAAAATGAGCAAAAACTCTACTTCAAAAATATTTATTGATGATGATATGGACGAATACCCAGAAGTTACACAAGCAGATATAGACAGGTCTGTATTTAGAAAGAACTTAAAACCCGCAGGCAATAATAGAGTTCTTGTTTCTATTGATTCAGATATAGTTGAAATCTTTAAAAGCAAAGCTGGCAATAAAGACTTTCAGCAGCTCATCAATGAGACTTTAAGAAAAGCAGTTGCTGCTTGATTAAACAAAATAAAGAACTTGTGCCTCTCCGCGATTTCTTTCTCCCAATGCTCATGAACGGACAGGTTAAGGTTGTGTGATGTGTATGAGAGAGGCAAACAGTTCAGAGTGCTTTGATGCTGAAAAAGCATTAGAAACAGCACGTAAGAGCAATTTTAAAGCAGCAATGGACGAAATTCCCCTTGAGGAATTTAAAATTGGTGTTTTGTTAAAACGGGCACGAATTGAATCAGGACTTACTCAAGAAGATGTTGCAAAGATTCTTAAAACAAAAAAATCTGCTATTTCCCGAACTGCTGTTCATCCGTTTGACTAAAATTAAACAAAATTTCAAAACAGGTTTCCAAAATGGCTTTAACTCAAGATTTTAAAAAATCGTTATATCAATCTCTTTATAAAATAACTGACGGTAATGCTACAATAGCTCCTGAAGAGCTTTGCTGTTATGCTTATGATGCAACTAATCAGATGTTTATGCCTGATGTTGTTGTTTTTCCTAACTCTACTGATCAAGTCTCAGAGATTCTTGCCCTTGCATCAAATGAGGGAATTTTTGTTATTCCAAGGGGTAGCGGCTCTGGAATGACTGGCGGCTCGCTTGCTGTTAATGGCGGAATTGTTATGGCAATGGGCAGAATGAATCAAATTCTTGAGATTGATTGCGACAATCTTGTTGCACGGGTTGAACCTGGTGTTATAACTGGAGAGTTTCATAAAGCAGTAGAGTCAAAGGGGCTATTTTATCCGCCTGATCCTGCAAGTTCATCATTTTGCACACTTGGCGGAAACTTAGCAGAGTGTGCAGGTGGTCCAAAAGCTGTTAAATATGGGGTTACACGAGACTATGTTCTTGGGCTTCAAGCTGTGCTTGCATCTGGCACAGTTATCAGAACTGGCGTAAGAACTGCAAAAGGTGTTGCAGGCTACGATCTAACCCGCCTTATTGTTGGCTCTGAGGGGACGCTGGCTGTTGTAACTGAGGCAACTTTAAAACTTCTACCTCTGCCTGAATCTGTAAAAACAATGGCTGTTCTATTTTACACTATTGATGAGGCTGCAGAGGCTGTATCTGCAATCATAAAAGAGTCTGTTGTGCCTCGATGCGTTGAGTTTCTTGATCGATCATCAATTGAATGTGTAAAGGATAAATTTAACACCACCCTTTTTAATGTTGATCTTCTTGAGCGTATCCACGCAATGTTGATAATTGAGGTTGATGGCTCTAATCAGGTTACTCAAGAAGATGCCCAAAAAATAAGAGATTTTTGCATGAGTCGAGGTGCGGCTCAAGTTATTATTGCTGCTGATTCAAATCAGGCAAAAGAGCTTTGGGCTGCAAGAAAGGCTCTATCTCCAGCAATGTTTAAGATTGCCCCAAATAAAATTAACGAAGATATTGTTGTTCCTATAAGCTCTATTCCTGAGATGGTTAAAAGAATTGAGCAGATTAAAAAAAGAACTGCTCTTTCTATTGTAAGTTTTGGACACGCTGGAGATGGTAATATTCACTGCAATATTATGTATAATAGGCAAAATGAAGATGAGCAAAGGCGTGCCCAATCTGCTATGGACGAGCTTTTTAGCCACACGCTTGAGCTTGGTGGCACAATCACAGGAGAGCATGGAGTTGGTATAACTAAGATAAAATATCTTCCAAAAGAGATTAGACAGAACGAAATGGATATTATGAAAGGTATTAAAAAGGTTTTTGATCCTAAAAATATTTTAAACCCAGGTAAAATATTTATATGATTATAATTTTTGATTGGTTATAAAGGGGCAACTATTTAATATCAGGGAGATTGTTTAAGATGGAGATTTACCACGCTTTACTATTTGGAATTGTTCAAGGGCTTACAGAGTTTCTTCCAGTTAGCAGCTCAGGGCATCTTGCACTTGGTCAATATCTGTTTAAGATTACAGAGCCTACGCTCTTTTTTGACATAAGCCTTCATATTGGAACTTTGCTTGCTGTAGTTATCGTATTTTTTACAACTATAAAGTCGATTGCTATTGCTATTTTTAATCTATTTAAGAGTTTAATTAAGTTAAATTTGCAAGATTTTAAAAGAGATTTAAATAGTAGCCCTGATATTAGATTTGCACTTTTAATTGTTGTTGCATCAATCCCAACTGCATTTATAGGTTTGGCTCTAAAGCCCTATATTGACACCCTTTTTGACTCTATAAACTTTGTTGGTGTTATGCTAATTATAACTGGCACGTTTCTGTGGTTCACAAAAGATATTCAAAAAAGAGATTCTGATGCTTCTCAAATAGCCAATTTTAGTTATAAAGATGCTCTGTTTATAGGGCTATGTCAGGGGGTTGCGGTTCTGCCCGGAATATCAAGATCAGGGGCAACAATTACGGCTGGGCTTTTTTGCGGCATAGATAGAGAGCAGGCTGCACGTTTTTCGTTTCTATTATCAATTCCAGCTATTGTTGGGGCTGAACTGCTTGGATTAAAAGATATTTTATTTGACAGCCAACATAGCTCATTTTCGCTTAACATGGGAACACTCTATGGAACAGCGGTTGCTTTTGTTGTTGGATATGTGGCATTAAAAATACTTCTTAAAATTGTTAAGGTTGGCAGAATCCATCTATTTGCCCCTTATTGCTGGATTTTAGGGGTTGTATCTGTGGTTGTTGGTGTTTTATAGTTGCATTATCAGGCAATAAACATATTGACCAGATGGGGTGCATCTATTATATTCTTGTTTAAGTGATAAATTCTTAAATACCAATTTGAGTAGTTTTAAACATTAAGATATGAATATAAAACAAATTTTAAGGAACTGAAACAACATGAAATTCTACCAAAATGATCAATTCATATTAGATGGTGAACTCATTGAAGATTCAAGGGACATTCTTGATTGTTTCGGGGAATTCAATAAGAACAATATCATCTGCACAAAATTTTGTTCTGACTCCATATCATGTGCCATTGAGCATGGTCAGAACCCCAACTTTGATATTCTTGAGCAGATTTTAACAATGGATATATATCAGGCAAGAATGAACTAACTATTTTTATTATATCAGCTTGTACAAAGTGTAGGGGCGTAGCGTGCTACGCCCCTATCTTTTTTTATTAATTTTTTTCTATTCTACTTGTTTTCCCCAAAATCAGATAGCTTCCAAAGTATATCGCCATTAATTACACCCACAAATTCCAAATCTGCCCACAAACTCATCTTATCATAAGGGGCGATATATTCAATATTAGGTATGTGAAGGGCTAAATCTTGCGAAAGTGTTGCTGGTAAGGGTAAAGTTTCATCATCTTTAGCAATCAATCCGCACTCTTCTGGATTGTCTATACAGTATTGCTTGCCAGCCTCAAAATCTTCTTCATCATCGTTTTTAGCCATCAATCCGCACTCTTCTGGATTGTCTATGCAGTATTGCTTGCCAGCCTCAAATTGAGCATCAAGCTCCTCTTGAGAGCATTTATTTTCACAAACTACCTCTGCTTTAGCTATATCAATCTTACGAACAGCAAAGGTAACACCTGACGCACCGTGAGTTAAAGTTATCTCTTTAATGAGTTTGCCTTTAAATTTATCAGGCACAGATATTGTAGCAGTTTGGGTTACACCTGAGAACTCTTGATATACCTCCTCTTTCTCATCTTCATCTGTGGTAAAAATAACGCCAAGTGAAGATTTTAGGTTGTAGTTTGTAAATCCAGCCTGACCAACAGTATTGGCTGTAATAATAACTGAATCAAGAGCTTGATTAATAGGATAGATAGTTGATCTATACTGTCCAACATATAGTAAATCGTTATCAACAGTATTTTCATTCTTTGATGGAGAACTTAAATCAAGGGTAGAATCTTTTAAATGATAGACAGACTGATCGCTAATACGCACCGTTACTTTTTCAATACGTTGAACAACTCCAGTGATACCATGCCCTCCAGTTATATATTTGACTATTTTCCCTTTGCCCAATGTTAAATCAACCATTGTAGCTGATGAGCCTGGTCCATCAACACTCCCCTCATCATAATAGACCTTGATGTTATTATCGCTGCACCAATCACAGCTATAACTTGTAGTAACCTCTACAGCTATACCATCAATACTTAAATTTTTATCTGATAGATCAAGCCTCCATGGTTGATATTGACCGATTGACGGATTTCCGCTGACTCCATCAACAGTTGCAGATTCAAGATCAAGCTCCAATGTCTGATTGCCAGTAGGGGGACAGACGCAATCATCACCATTTACAACACTGACTGTTACTATAACTGCTATAATGCTAAAGATTAATCCAACTGCAACATTACCAACCCTACTACCTTTAAAAAAACTTGAGTAACCCATTTTCACACCTCACATTTTTTAATTGTTTTAGTTTACAAACAGTTAAGGTTAAAACTATTCAAATATGAATTTTATTAACCAACATCATTCATTTTTTAATTGCATTTTGTTGCATTAAATGTTCCATAATAACCCTGCAAACATCTTCAGAAGTCAATCCTGTGGTATCTATTTGAGTAAATTGTGAGTATTTATCTTTTCGGGCATTTAAGAGCGTTTTTATCTCCTCTTTTGGATTAGCAACTTTTAAAAGAGGTCTCTCAATTGAGCTATCAGAGCCAACACGGGCTATAATCTCATCAATCGTTGCAACAAGGCAGAATATCCTCCCCTTTTTTTTATCCCCTACCCTACCCTCTAAAGTCTCAACATTTGCACTATTAAGAAGCATTCCTCCGCCTGTAGAGATTACTAACCTATCTTGTTGCGATAGCTCTAAAGCAAGCTCTTTTTCCATCTGACGAAACCCTTGCTCCCCTTTGGTGCAAAATATCTCAGCAACTGTCATGTTGCATCTTGCCATTATTAGTTCGTCTGTATCTACAAATTTATAATTAAGCTCATTTGCGATAAGCCTGCCAACTGTGCTCTTTCCTGTGCCCATAAAACCTGTGAGTATGATGTTTTGGTTTAACATAAATATCAGACTTCCTCATGCTTCACGCTATTAAAAATAAATTTTCTCCATTATTGCAATTTGCAAATCTCTTTTATTGACACATACAAAATATAAAATTAAAAAGGATAGCCTTTAATAAAAATCATCAAAAAATATAACAAGAAAACTAAAAAAATTAAGGAAATTTATATTAAAATGGCATCACTTAGCAACCTTAAAATAGGTTATAAAATTGTTTTGGTTACCCTTATACCACTTATGCTCTTTTTCACAACTGGAACAATGACAGTTATCCAACATTGGAAAGAGCTTAAAGTTATAAAGACAATGGAAAAAAATATGAATCTATTTCGCCACACCTCAGCTTTAATTAATGAGCTGCAAAAAGAGCGTGGAAGGACATCGCTCTATCTTGGAGACACATCTGTTGGTCAAGGCGATATGAATAACCAGCGTAAGTTGTCTGATGAAAAATTGAAACCCTTTTTAGAGTCTCTTATGAGTGCTGATATTAAACAAGAGCGTAAAGATAGTATAAAAAATATTGATGAATCCATCACACAGCTTAGAAATCAAATTGGTAGTACAATAACGGAGTCAACTGCATCAGCACAAATTTATACTCAATTGATATATAGACTTATAGATACTCTCTCTTTAACTGCAAATGCTCCAACTGCGCACGCAATAGGCAAAGTTATGACCTCATTACTACTTTTAGAGAGTGCAAAAGAGGGTGCAGGTCTCACAAGAGCAACAGTTTCTGGAGTTCTAAGCAAAAATAGCCCTATCAACAATAGCCTTCTTGATAAAATTTTTACACTTAAAGCTGAAACAGATATTAACATGAACTCTCGTGCTCTTACTCTACCTGAGGAATCCATGAATATGATAGCAACTTTAAGAGATCAGGAGCACTGGCGTAAAAGAGATGAAATTATAATGCAAGTTGTTGAAAAATTTCAGACTGGAGAGTTTGGAGTTGATCCTAAGGAGTATTTTAGAGTTGCAACAATGGTTGTTGATGATTTAGGTAAATTGGTTAGTAATGAAATTGACAAGTTAGAAAAACGGGTAGAAAAACTTGATAAAGATATAACAAAAAAGGTGATAATCAATATTACTGTTATTTTTGGGGCATTTATACTATCTGCTGTTTTAGCGATTATTATGATTAGAAGCATTGTAAAGCCTATCAAAAACACTGTAGCAATGCTCAAAGATATTTCTCAAGGCGAAGGAGATTTAACCCGCAATCTTGACGATTCTGGAGGTGATGAGATTGGAGAGATGTCAAAATGGTTTAATACCTTTATTGGTAAAATTAAAAGTATTGTCATTGATATAAGCCAATCTTTTCAAGGACTTGCATCTGCTGCCACGCAGCTTATGGCTGTATCTGAGCAAACTGCATCTTCAGTTAAAATCATGGCTGAACAAGCCTCAGGTGTTGCAGCAGACGCTGAGACAGCAAAGGAAAATACTCATGCTGTCTCAAGAGCAATGGTAGATACATCTGCAAACCTCAATAGCGTAGCAGCAGCAACAGAAGAGATGAGTGCAACCATAGGAGAGGTTGCATCTAATGCAGAGAGGGGAAGAGTGGTTGGTGAGCGTGCATCAAAACAGGCAGCAGAGATTACAAAAATGATGCAAACTTTGGGTCAAGCTGCAAAAGAGATTGGGCAAGTTACTGAAACTATAACTGAAATCTCTTCGCAGACAAATCTGCTTGCTTTAAATGCTACAATTGAGGCTGCAAGGGCTGGTGAAGCTGGAAAGGGCTTTTCTGTTGTGGCAAATGAAATTAAGGCTCTTGCACGACAAACTGCTGGGGCAACTGAAGATATTAAGTCCAAAATTAATGGTGTTCAAAATTCAGCCTCAAGCGCAGTTGGCGACATGGTGAAGGTGAACAGTGTTATTCAGGAGATGGAGCAGATCATCTCTTCAATTGCAACAGCAATAGAGGAGCAGGCTTCTGTAACCCGTGATTTGTCAGACAACATCTCAACCGCCTCTGCTGGTGTTCAAGACTCTGCTGAACGTATGGCTGAAGCTGACGAGGCATCAAATGAGATAAGCAGAAAAATAGGTGAGCTATCCTCTGCTCTTGTTGATCTAAAGCAGGGCGGCGAGCAGGTAAATGCAAGTGCTGCTGAGATGTCAATGCTTGCTGAAAAGCTCCAGCATCTTGTAGGACAATTTAAAACTGCCTGATATACTCAGCTTAAAGTATAATTTGATAAATAGCCCGCAGTCCAAGCAGATAGCTGTTTACCCCAAAACCAGCTATCTGCCCCTTTGCAATCGGGGCAACCACTGAAACATGCCTAAAGGGTTCACGAGCATGAATGTTTGACATGTGAACCTCAACAATTGGAATGGTCAATATGTTAAGTGCGTCCATAATGGCGTAGTTGTAGTGAGTCCATGCACCAGCATTAATAATCACCCCATCTGTATTGCTTTCGTGAATCTTATGAATCTTATCAACCATCTCCCCCTCATGGTTTGTCTGAAAAAACTCAACCTCTATAGCAAGCTCTTTGGCAAGCTCTAATATTTTGGTATCAATCTCTTTGAGCGTAAGCGTGCCATATTGGGCTGGATCACGTTTTCCAAACATATTAAGATTAACGCCGTGTAAAACTGCAATCTTTTTCATAATTTTAATATCCTTTTTGTTTAGCAACTTTTTTGAAATTGGTTTATAAAGTTTAATCTACTTAACGCCAATTTATAACATAGAACATTAAAGAATTTATTAACAAGTTATGAAAAGAGCACTTATTTTATCAGGTGGTGGTTCAAGAGGGTCGTTTCAGGTTGGTGTGTGGAAATATCTGCAAGAGAAAAATTGGTATCCAGATTTAATCTGCGGCACATCAATCGGAGCTATAAATGCTGTGGCAATTGGCTCTGGTTTAACAGTGCAGGAGATAGCAAATATCTGGAGAACATCAGGCTCAAACAGAGATAAAATATACAAGCTAAAGATTTTTGATTTTTTAGCAAATGCTCTATTTAATAGGCGATTAGTTCCGCTTATGGATACAACCCCTTTAAAAAAGATGATTCAAGCTGCAATTGATTTTAATAGTTTAAAACAGAGCAAAATTGAAATAGTAATATCTGCTGTAAACCTTAACACAGCTCTTCCAGAATTTTTTAACCAGCATGAAATTACAGTTGATCATATTATGGCATCAAGTGCTATGCCAATTATCTTTTCGCCTCAAAAGATTGGGCAAGTCTCTTACTGGGACGGAGGCATTATGGCTAACACACCGATTTTGCCAGCTTTAGTTTATGGAGCAGATGAGATTATTGTTGTGCTTTTATCACCTGTGGGGCAAAAAACAGGGCTGCCAGAACCTAAAAAGTTGATGGAGGCAGCAGAGCACTTAATGGAGCAGTCGCTTGCATCTTCATATCAAACTACAATTATGGCACAATGTTTTAAGATTTACTCATGTAAAACCCCAAAAATTATAACTATTGCCCCATCAAAAATGCTTGGAATCCCATCTTTATTGAACTTTACACAAAAACAGGCAAATTTACTTATGGCTGATGGGTATAAAAATGCCTGTAAAGAGTTGAAAAATAGGTTGTAAATATCATAGATTTTTAAAGTCAATTTAAGGAGAAAACTTAATGCTTCCTGAATATTTTGAATTTTGTCTTCCCACAAAGCTGATTTATGGTGCTGGAATTATTGGAAATGTACAAAAAAATGTTGCACGATTTGGCAAAAAAAAAGCTCTGCTTGTAACTGATTCAATACTTGTAGAGGCTGGTATTGTTGATAAGGTTAAAAAGGGGTTTCAAAACACTGAGATTGAGATTGCATCAATATTTGATAATGTTCCACCAAACTCAACTTTGCAAACAGTCCAAGATTGTGCCCAAAAAGGGTTAGCTGACAACTGCAACATGCTTATTGCTGTTGGAGGCGGAAGCGTGATTGATACGGCTAAAGTTGCAAATCTTTTGATGAAAAAGGGCGGGGAAATTCAAGAACACATGGGGGCGTATCTTCTTGATATTAATGAGTCTCTTTTTGATTTCATAATTATTCCAACCACTGCTGGCACTGGCTCAGAGGTAACTAAAGTGGCTATGATTGCTGATCCTGATAATGATGTTAAACTCCCGTTTGCAGAGGAGCAGTTTTTGCCTCAGCTTGCAATTCTTGATCCAGAGCTGACCATCTCGCTTCCGCCAAAACTTACAGCAGCAACTGGAATGGACGCTTTAGTTCATGCAATTGAGGCATACATTGATAAAGAGTGCTCCCCAGCCTCTGATGCTCTGGCTCTTCA
>JADFZO010000091.1 GCA_015232465.1 Desulfamplus sp. | reverse complement strand
CCTTCTTGCTGCTGTTTTTGTGCAATTATTTTTCCAATATCAAAATACATTGATACCATATCTGCATTTACAGCAAGAACAGCTTTTGATTGAGCCTTTTGTATGCGTGATTTTATCTCTGATAAAAGCTGCCCGTAAAATATTAAATCTGTCACGCCTCAACCCTCCAGAAATCAAATTAAAGACGCACAGCCCCTAAATCTTAAATGCCGTGCGTCTCTAAAATCTTTAATTCTCAATTTTTGAGCTATTTTTACTTACTGAGGAATCGTCCCCTTTACATTATCCACATAATACATCATGCTCAATAAATCCTGCTTAGAGGCACGGGCACCAGATGCTATCTTCTCTTTGCCAGTATTATCTTTGATAGGTCCTTGAAATGGATCAAACTCCTCAACCCCTTTTTGCATCTGCTCATACCGTTTAAGAACAAGGTCATAAACTGATAGCTCCCCAAAATCAGGAGCTTTAGTTTTAATAGCCTTAAGATCAGCTACAAACTTTGAGTTGATAATCTCCTCAAAACTGCCACCTAAAAGGGCAGCCTTTTCTGCAGCAAGCCACCACATATCCTCATTTGTCCATGTTCCGTTATAAATATCTTGAAGAGCCTTTACATACATTCCACCCCAATCCATCAACTGACCAGATACAACTGAATCTTTTCCATAAGGCTGCATAGGGCTGTAATGGCTAAATGTGTAAATCTGCTTTCCCTTTTCTGTGTGAGCTTGTCCAACCTCAATAACTGCTGGAGTGTCCTCTGTAAATGCAAGTGCATCGCAACCCTCAGCAATAAGAGCCTCTGCTGCCTCTTTTGCCTTATCAGGTCCATACCACGCATAAGTCCAGCGAACATCAACTGTTGCCTTAGGATTTACAGCTTTGATTCCAAGTGCAAATGCATTGATATGGCGAATCAGCTCAGGAATTGGAAATGCTGCAACATAACCAATCTTATTGGTTTTGCTCAAAGCTCCAGCCATCACACCATTTAAATAATACATCTGATAGAGATCGCCAAAATATGTCCCAACATTTGGAAGATTCTTAAAACCTGAACAGTGCATGAACTTCTTATCTGGATACCTCTGACCCGCTGCAATTGTTGCGTCCATGTAACCAAAACTTGTTGTAAAGACCACATCGCACTTTTGCTCTTGCACTAAACGGTCAATAATCCTTGCACAATCTGCATCTGCAACTGACTCAATAATAACTGTCTCAAGCCATGGAAGTTTTGACTCTGCAAACTTTCTGCCCTGATCGTGAGCATGAGAAAAACCATAATCTCCAACAGGACCAACATAGATAAATCCAGCTTTGAGCTTTTTATCCTCTCCAGAAGCAACGCCAGTTAAAGATTGCAAGGTTAGACTAAACATAAAAACCATCGACAACGACAACATAAAGATACGTTTAAACATCTCCATTTTTTAACTCCTTTTTTTAAGCGGTTAAACTTTGGGTTAATAGATATTTGAGATACATACTACTAATCTCTGCCAATAAATTTTGACACATTACGATATTATAACCTTTTGAGTCAACCAAAATGATATGGTTATATAACAGTTTTGTAACTTTTTTGCATTAAAGCAAAATTTGAATTTAGTAAAATTTCTATCGACATAATTATAATTTTATGTTTAATAAAATAATAATTTATGATTATCAGGAGTGAAAATTAAATCTGCTCCTGTCCCCCCAGTTTTTTTATTGTTAAGTGTAATCACAACCTACAACATTTTAAACAACCTACAACACTTTTAAGGAGAAGACATGGAAATTCAAGAGCTTTTAGAGAGGCTCGAACAGAAGAACAGAGAGGCGACAGAAGGAGGAGGTGCTGACAGAATAGTAAAGCAGCACGAGGCTGGTAAATTGACCGCAAGAGAGAGAATCTACCTTCTTCTTGACAAAGGGACATTTGTCGAGATTGATCGCTTTAAGTCCCATCGCTGCACAGATTTTGGCATGGAAAAACAAAAATTTGCAGGAGATGGAGTTGTTACAGGTTATGGGCTTATCAACGGAAAACAGACATTTGTTTTTGCTCAAGATTTTACAATACTTGGCGGATCGCTCTCGCTTGCCCATGCAGAGAAGATATGCAAAGTTATGAAGATGGCAATGAAGGTTGGAGCACCAATTATTGGTCTATCTGACTCTGGAGGGGCACGTATTCAAGAGGGTGTAAACAGCCTTGCTGGTTATGCTGATATTTTTCTTCAAAATGTTATGGCATCTGGTGTTATCCCGCAGATTACTGCAATTATGGGACCATCTGCTGGTGGGGCTGTCTATTCTCCAGCCCTTACTGATTGGATATTTATGGTTGAAAAGACCAGCCACATGTTTATAACTGGTCCTGAAGTTATAAAAGCTGTAACTCGTGAGATTGTTGATAAAGAGGATTTAGGCGGAGCAATGGCTCATAACTCTGTTAGCGGTGTTGCCCATTTTGCAGCCCCTGACGATAGGGCGTGCCTTGAGCAGATACGAGAGTTGATGAGCTTTCTGCCTCAAAACAACATGGAAGAGCCAACAATACAGCCAACTGACGATGATCCAATGCGTCTTGACGAAAATCTAAGGGGGATAGTTCCAGCAGACCCAAACCAGCCTTACGATATTCGTGATGTTATTAGATCAAGCATGGACAACAACTACTTTTTTGAGGTTCAAGAGCATTATGGAAAAAATATTGTTGTTGGCTTTGCAAGGGTTGATGGAAAATCTGTTGGAGTTGTGGCAAATCAGCCCTCTGTTATGGCTGGCTGTTTGGATATAAACGCATCAATTAAAGGTGCCCGTTTTGTCCGTTTTTGCGATGCCTTTAATATCCCTTTAATAGTTTATGAAGATGTTCCGGGATTTTTGCCAGGGACACATCAAGAGCATGGCGGAATCATAAAGCATGGTGCAAAGCTCATTTACGCATTTTGTGAGGCTACAGTTCCAAGAATTACAATAATCACAAGAAAGGCTTATGGCGGTGCATACTGCGTTATGAACTCAAAGCACATCAGAGGCGATATTAACCTTGCATACCCTACTGCTGAAATTGCTGTTATGGGTGCTGAGGGTGCTGTAAATATCGTTTTTCGCAATGAGATCAAAAAGGCTGAAGATCAGGTTGTTGAGCGAAAAAGGCTGATTCAAGAGTATCGCGATAAATTTGCAAATCCATATAAAGCAGCAGAGCTTGGATATATTGATGCTGTAATTGATCCTGCAGAAACACGCCCTAAAATTGTTGAGGCTTTGCGAATGCTCAAAAATAAACGTGATACAAATCCGCCCAAAAAACATGGGAATATTCCATTATAAAAATAGATTATTTTAAAAAGATTTTAAGGAGAATAGATTAATATGTCGTGGAGTCAAGTGTTAGAGCTTATTCAAAACATTCTTATATCCCAGACAGGTTTACCTCACATAACATGGGGGCAGTTGGTAATGCTCTTTATCGGATTGCTCTTTCTTTATATGGCAATTGCTAAAGAGTATGAACCTCTGCTACTTCTGCCAATTGGCTTTGGTATATTTCTTGTCAACTTTCCAATCACCCCTCTTATGGGTTTTACAGAGCACGGAACCCCAGAGCTTATTCGCGTATTTTATAAATATGGCGTTGAGTGGGAGGTGATTCCGTGCGTCATATTTTTAGGACTTGGGGCAATGACTGATTTTGGTCCATTGATTGCCAACCCCAAAACCCTTTTGATTGGTGCTGGAGCACAGCTTGGAGTTTTTGTTACCTATATTGGAGTGCTCTTTTTTGGATTTACACTAAAAGAGGCAGCCTCTGTTGGAATTATCGGAGGAGCTGATGGACCTACAACCATCTATTTAACAGCTAAACTTGCACCCCATCTTTTGGGTGCAAATGCACTTGCAGCCTACTCATATATGGCAATGGTTCCGCTCATTCAGCCGCCCATCATGCGTCTTATGACAACTGACGCACAACGAAAAATAAAGATGCGTCAGCTTCGTTATGTGTCGCCTCGTGAAAAACTTCTATTTCCATTAATTGCCTGTACTTTAATACTTTTGCTTATTCCAGCAGTTGCACCTCTTATGGGTATGTTTATGCTTGGTAACTTGATGAGAGAGAGCGGTGTAGTCAAAAGGCTTTCAGATACTGCCCAAAACTCTCTTATGAATATTGTTACAATATTTTTGGGGTTATCAGTAGGTGCAACTATGCAGGCTGAGGTCTTTCTTAACTGGAAACCACTTATGATTTTTGTATTTGGTCTGCTCGATTTTATTGTCTGCACATTTGGAGGCATCATAACTGTTCATATTATGAATATGTTTTTAAAAGAGAAGATGAATCCTCTAATTGGTTCTGCTGGTGTTTCAGCAGTGCCTATGGCTGCCCGTGTAGCCCATTCAGAAGGTCTTAAAGCTGATCCAAGTAACTGGCTTTTGATGCACGCAATGGGACCAAATCTTGCTGGTGTAATTGGTTCAGCCGCTGCTGCTGGCATGTTTATTGCCATGTTTCAATAAGGAGGACAAAAATTCATGATAATACAACACAAAGCTACTAAAAGCATAGCATCAAGAAGATGGCTAATTTGCCTATCTCTTATTGTCTCAACTTTTGTTTTTCTGCTATTGCAGCCAGAGTTGCCAGCAGCTTATGCAAGCTCTAAAGATGCCAAAAAAAGCTCTGCTGCTGTTTCTGGTCAAGAGCTTGAAAAACCAAAGCCAGTATTTACCAAAATTGATGAAACTATTTCAGCTAAACTTATCCCTCGTGCAAAGAGCACCAGCGTTATTATTGACTTTAATGTTAGCAAAGGGGGAAAACTTATTGATGTAAAGGGTATGGATTTTGAAAAAGCTGCTCGACCTGAAGTTGATATAAAAAATTATAAATCATCTCTTTTTATTGTTGAAATTGGAGATGTCTTACCAGTTGGTTCAGATGCAACACTCTCCATATCATCAGATTTTTTCTCAAGCGGAACAGAGTATCGAGTTTTTAATGAGAAATTACCTCAGCCGTGGTTTAATTCAGAGTGCCATAATGTGGCAAGTAAAGGGCGAGTAAGGGAGCTTATAATTAGCATAAAAGATGGCGGTCCATTTGACTCTGACGGCGAGGCTAATGGCTCTATAACCTTTGTTGGCGGTCCAAGAGATTCGTTTTGGGGATATGCACTTGGAACGCTGTTTATCCGATTTTTTGGGATATTTCTTGTTCTATCAGTGTTAATGGCTGGAATGATGCTATCTGGTGTAATATTTAGCCGTATTGAGGCAAAAAAATCTCAAAAAGAGTCTGATGATACATCTAATTTAAGCGGCTCTGATGTTATAGAGCCCGCATCTGCTGAATTAGAAGAGCCTCAAGAAGAGGCGGTCGCGGGTGCTGAGTCATCACAAGAAGAAGAGCCTCAGCCTTTTGAGAGCCAAGTTGACGACTATGAGATTGCTGCTGCAATTGCAACAGCTCTACATCTTCACTTTCAAAGAAGATCACCATCTGTTGCAGCAGAGAGCCAAGATTTCCCAACAACTGCTTCAAGAATAATTTGCCCAGTTCAAACCAATACTTGGTCAAATGATGGGCGAACACAGATGATGAGAGATCGTCAAATGTCATTCAATCGAACTAACCGATAACTAAATATTTTGGTTAAAAGATTAAATATTTACAAACACCCAAAAATAAAATTTAAAGATCAGAAAAAGGGATCAGAAAGGTTTTAAAATGAAATATAATCTTATTATAAACAATAGAGAGTTTGAGGTAGAGGTTGGAGCTATTCAAAATGGATATGCTCAAGTGTTTGTTAATGATGAGCAGTTTGATGTAGATATTGCAAATTTTCAAGATGCAATGTCTCCTGCACCTGCTATGTCAAGGTCAACGCAACCAAGATCGCAACCTTTAGCTGCAAAAAGGGTTCAACCATCGCCAGCAAGGGCAGCAGTTGTTCCACCTCAACCTAAACAGGCTAAAGCTCCTGTTCAATCTGCCCCCCCTGCTGCTGCCCCTACTGCTAAACCAGCAGCAGCCCCAGCAACAAAACCAGCAGTAGCAGCAAGCGGCTCTGGTGCTATAAAAGCTCCTATGCCAGGGTTAATTATTGATATTAAGGTAAAAGTTGGAGATGCTGTAAAGTCAGGACAGGTTCTTGCAGTTATGGAGGCTATGAAGATGGAGAACGATCTTCCAAGTCCGCTTAATGGAGAGGTAAAGGAGATTTGCGTACAAAAGGGTGCTCAAGTCTCAACAGGTGATCTGCTTATTGTAATTGGATAGTTTTACAATTTAAAAAAAATTAGCAAGGGGTTCATCTCTGTTTGAACCCCTTTTTTTATTTTATCTTATTTTTATTTAAGGAGAATTTTTATGCTTGATACAAAAATTGAAGACAATATTATGGTTGTAACATTCACAAATGGGAAAACAAACTCTATCACAAAAAAGAGCCTTGATGATCTAAAAGAGGCGGTTGTAAAGGCAAATCAGGACAAATCAATAAAGGGGATAATCCTTACTGGTCAAGAGAGATTTTTTTCAAGTGGCTTTGATCTTTATACATTTATGGGATTTGAAAAGCTTTCCGATGCTGTTGATTTTATCTCTTATGCTGACGAGGTTTTTTTAGAGCTATTTTTGTCCTCAAAACCAGTAGTGTGTGCAATCAATGGTCATGCTGCTGCTGGAGGTCTAATTTTGGCTATGGCATCAGATTACAGAATAGTTGTAAACCACCCCAAAATAAAACTTGGCATGTCTGAAATAAAGATTGGCGTGCCTCTTTCAGTTGCCCAGAGTGCTATTATGCGGTTTGGTCTTGATTCAGACAAAAAATTTCGTGATGTGATGTATTTTGGTGATATGGTTGATGTTCCTACAGCTTTAAGAAAAGAGATTGTAGATGAAGTTGTTGAGGCAGATGAGCTTATTGGGCGTGCAAAATCAATTATCTCAACTTGGTTTGATACACCGGGTCGCCCATTTTCTCGTATTAAAGAGGAGCTAAAAAAAGATACTGCAGATCGCATAAAAAAACGCATGTCAGAAACAGACTGGCACCATACTTTAAATTGCTTTTTTAACCCGCAAGTTAAAGAGGCTTTAGCATTTGTGCAGTCGCGTATGGAATAAGATAACCCCAAAAAAAATAAAGGAGATTCCCCCCCATGAAAAATCTAAAAATCGCATTAGCCATTCAAATTTTGGCTATATTGAGCGTTCATGCCCTTTTTGCCTCTGAACTACCCATAATTGGAGAGAAGGAGAATGCGACTTGGGAGATTTTTACCAAACGTAGCGTTGTAAACACCCTATTATTTTCAGATGATGGAAAAATACTTTGGGGCGGAACAGACGGTGGATTGGAAAAGCGTGATGCTGTTACAGGTAAACTCATTCAATTATTAACTAATTTAGATGGGTTACCAGATAACTATGTGAATGCTCTTATATCTGATGGTAACGATGGTCTTTGGATTGGAACAAGTGGGGGTCTTGCACATTTAAAATCTGATGAAACATGGGAGGTTTTTAAAGCTCAAGATTCATGGGCATTTAATGATAGTCTCAACACAGATAATCTTGGTTTACCTGACAACTGGGTTACATCACTTTTGTCTGACGGAAACGGAGGAATATGGATAGGAACTCGTGGTACTTATAGCGGTGGTCTTGCCCATTTAAAGTCAGACGGAACATGGGAAATTTTTAACAAAGACAACTCAGGATTACCAGACAACGAAATCAACTACATCTTATCAGACAGTAACGGAGGACTTTGGATAGCAACAGGAGGCAGTTTTAATAGCGGACTTACCCATTTTAAATCAAACGGCAAATGGGAAGTTTTCAACAAGGATAACTCAGATTTACCAGATAACGAACTCCAATACATCTTATCTGATGGAGAAGGTGGTATTTGGATTGGAATGTCCGATTTCTTTGGAACAGGCAGTGGCGGTCTTGTGCACTTTAAATCTGACAAAAAATGGGAGATTTTCAATTCAGATAATTCAGGGCTGCCTGATGATTCAGTTACATCAATTTTATCTGATGAAAAAGGCGGTCTTTGGATTGGAACAGGCAACGAAGGGCTTGCCAGGTTAAAATCAGATGGTAAATGGGAAAATTTTAAAAGTTATAACTCAGGATTACCTGATAACTGGGTTACATCTCTTATATCTGACGGTAGCGGCGGAGTCTGGATCGGAACAGGAGGAACTGGTAATGCTGGCTTTGCTCATTTAAAATCAGATGGAACATGGGAATCTTTTGAATCCAATAACTCAGGATTAACTGGTAACTTGGTTGAATCGCTTGCCTATGACGGTAATGGAGGAGTTTGGATTGGATCAGGATTTGTTAACGATGTGTCAGTTGCCCATTTACAATCTAATGGTATATGGGAAGTCTTTGATAAAAATAATTCTGGCTTACCTCATAACCTTCAAATTGAATCGATATTAACCGACGGCAATTCTGGCATCTGGATCGCAACAAGCGGGGCTGGTCTTGTTCAATTAAAGACTAATGGTCAATGGGAAGTATTTAATGAGTATAATTCAGGTTTGCATAATCAATGGCTATTATCTTTGCTATCAGACGGCAGCGGTGGAATATGGATTGGAACGGAAGATAGAACAGAAAGCAGCGGTCTTGCCCATTTTAAGTCAGATGGAACATGGCAGATTTTTAATCAAGATAACTCTGAATTACCTGCTGGCTCTATAAATGCTCTATTTTCAGACGGCAACGGAGGCTTATGGATCGGTGTTGAAGTTGATTACGGTGATGGAGGCGGTCTTGCTCATTTAAAATCTAATGGAAAATGGGAAGTTTTTAACCAATATAATTCTCTATTACCAGACGACAATATTACATCTTTTGCGTCTGATGGCAGTGGTGGAATATGGATAGGAACTCGCTATGGAGGTATTGCCCGCTTGAAATCAGATGGAACATGGAAAGTGCTTGAAACTAATGGCTCAGGCTTATCTGATTCCTTGGGTGTCAATGCTCTTTTATCAGACGGCAATGGAGGCTTATGGATAGGCACAACTTCAGAAGGTCTTGCCCATTTTAAATCAGACGAAACTTGGGAACTATTCACAGGTTTAACAGATAATGTGATTAGATCTCTTGCACATGATGGATCAGGCGGATTATGGATCGGCATGTATAGCGGAGGTCTTGCCCATCTAACTTTCTCCAAAAAAGAGGAGATTATTGTATCAGTAGAGAATAACACAGAGATCAAGGAAGATGTCAAAAAAGAGATTAAAAAGGAGATAACAACAGGCACCAGAGCCTCAATTCTAATCGCAGGAGGCGGCTCATCACGAAAAAACACCTTATGGTCAACAACTGAAAATCTAAGCACAATCGCTTATCAGACCTTTAATGCTCGCGGTTATGATCATTCAGAAATATATTTTCTATCTCCTAAAGCGTGGATAGATATTAATGGCGATGGTTTTGGAGATAAAAATATAGTTGATGCACCAGTAACGCTTGAGCAAGTTGGCAGCGGAGCAGTTGAAAGAGACATAACTGTTGACGACATAAAGGCTGCTTTTGATTGGGCAAAGAGCAAGGGCAAACTCAGCCAGCCGTTTTATCTATATTTCACCAACCACGGCGGAGATGGAAAGTTGATGCTCACACAAGTTGAAGAGATAACAGGCGAAACTTTAGCAGCCATTATAACCGATTACCAAAATGCAACTGGAAACAGGGTTGTTATTATAATTGACGCCTGCTA
>JADFZO010000090.1 GCA_015232465.1 Desulfamplus sp. | reverse complement strand
TGCAACGGTTTATTTAGAAAATTTATCAACTGGTACATTTATAAAAATCCCAGCAACAAAAACATCTCAAACTTTAACCTTTGCAGGTGGCGTAAGTTATACTTTGATTATCAACAATGGTAAAGTGATGTTGGACAGCAAAGAGGTTAGATTGACAGCAGTAGAGTTGTAAAAACAGTTAGAATCACGGATTATCCTGATTGCACGGATTTCGCGGATTTTTTAATCTGTGAAATCCTATAATCCGCGTCAATCCGTGATTCTGACAATAGCTCAAATCACATTCCATAAATTTTGATAACTTTACCCCCAACCTTTTCCTCTTTGTAAAAAATCTTCTCTTCCCATGATTTATCTTGAGTTCAATTAAAATCTCAACTTCTTTAAGCTCAATACGGCTAAGAGGATCAATTGTGTAGTGGTACTATAGCAAAAAGCGATATTTTATATTATAAAGGCTAAATACAAAATAGTGATTCATAATAAAAACAAGAATAGGGGCTATAAAAAATAGAGAGATAAAGGAGATTGTTTTGAAAAAAGGGTACGTTCAAATATACACAGGCAATGGCAAAGGCAAAACTACAGCAGCTCTTGGTCTTGCACTTAGGGCAGCAGGAGCCGGTTTTAAGGTTTTTATTGCTCAATTTCTGAAACAGGGAGATTACTCTGAAATCAAGGCATTGGCAAAATTTAAAGATCAAATTACAGTTGAGCAGTATGGGCTTGGAAAATTTGTAATGGGAAAACCATCAACTGAAGATGTCGAAGCTGGCAGGCAGGGCTACAATCGGCTGATAGAGATTCTAAAAAATGGAGAGCATGACCTGGTGATTGCAGAAGAGGCAAATGTTGCCATGATGTGCACTATCTTGACTGAGCAAGATTTACTCAATCTCATTGAGGCAAAGCCAGAGCAAACAGAGCTTATAATCACAGGACGGGGAGCAACTAAATCGTTGATTGACAAAGCTGATTTGGTTACAGAGATGCAGGAGATAAAACACTACTACAAACAGGGTGTTATGGCACGGGTTGGTATCGAAAAATGAAAAAATTTAAACCACTTGCAGTATTGGGCACAGGCTCTGATGTTGGTAAAAGTGTTGTAGCTGCTGCTATATGCCGATACATTGCAGATTTAGGCATATCAGTTGCCCCATTTAAAGCACAAAATATGTCCAACAATTCAGGCATCACACCAGAGGGGCTTGAGATGGGACGGGCACAGATTGTTCAGGCTGAGGCTGCCCGAATTGCTCCTCATGTTGATATGAACCCTGTTCTTTTAAAGCCAACTGGCGAAAAAGGCTCTCAGGTGGTTCTAAATGGCGTGGCTTTTGAAAATAGCACAGCTTTGAGTTACCATTCACGTAAAGATTACTATTTTAAAGCTGCTTGTGATGCGTTTGACAGACTTCAAAGTCGTTTTGAGATGATTGTGCTTGAAGGTGCTGGCTCTTGTGCTGAGGTCAATCTTATGCCATCAGATATTGTTAATTTTAGAATGGCTGAATATGCTGGTGCTGATGTTGTTCTTGTGGCTGATATTCACAGAGGCGGGGTCTTTGCTCAGATTGTTGGAACTCTTGATTGTCTGCCTAAAAAATATCGTGATATGATCAAGGGGTTTATTATAAATAGATTTAGAGGCGATATTGAGCTTTTTAAAGATGGAGTGGATTGGATAGAAGAGCGAACAGGCAAACCTGTTTTTGGAGTTCTGCCTTGGTATAGCCACATAAAGATAGATGCTGAAGATTCAGTTGAGATTGAAAAGCTGCCAACCCTCTCTTCTATTGAAGCAGCCATTGCAAAAGGAAAACCACTGATTGCTGTTATTAAATTGCAGCACATCTCAAATTTTACAGACTTTCATGTGCTTGCTGAAAATATAGATGTTGAGGTGGTATTTGTTGAGTCTTTGATTGATCTTAATAAATTTCAGGCTGTTATTATTCCGGGTTCAAAAAATACCCGTGCAGACCTTGCATGGTTAGAAAAGAGTGGTTGGCAGAAAAAAATTAAAGACTACGCTGCAAATGGGGGGCAGATTCTTGGTATTTGCGGAGGTTATCAGATTTTAGGTGAATATGTTGATGATCCAGATGGGTTAGAAGGAGAACCAGGTCGAACAGAGGGTCTAAATCTTCTGCCTGTTCAGACTGTTCTAAAAGCTCCAAAAACCACAACATTAAGCAGATTTTCGTGGGAAGGTGCTGAAGGTGAAGGGTATGAGATTCACATGGGTCAGAGCTATTTAACAAATAGAGAGCGTGGATTGCCAATGGTTAAAGTTCTTGAGAGAAACCGCAAACCATGCACTGATGATGCCTCTAAATATGATGGTGCAGCAGCAAGTTCAGGCAATATTTTAGGGACATACATGCACGGCTTTTTTGACTCTTGGGAGATCAGAAAAAAGTGGCTTGAGCATATTGGAATAAAGAGTGTTACAAGTTTAGAATCAGATGTTCTAACATTAGATAGAGTAGCACGTAAAAATAGAGATTATCAGCTATTAAAAGAGCATTTTTTGAAGTATGTGGATATTAGTAAGATGATTCAAATAGACTAAATATAAGGATATTTTACTATGGGCTGGCTCGGGAAAATGGTTGGGGGCACTATTGGATTTATGGTTGGCGGACCCATTGGTGCAATTGCTGGTGCAACATTTGGACACACTTTTGTTGATAGCAAAATAGACGACTACCTTATAGATTCAGATATATATAAGAGGCTCTCTTACGGTGATGAGGCTCAGTTGACCTTTTTTATAACAGCTTTTTCAATGCTTGCAAAAATTTCTAAGGTTGATGGCAGAGTATCTGAAAAAGAGGTTGATTTGATTGACTCTTTTATGCAAAACGATTTACACCTTGACCCTCAGAGCAGGTTAGTTGCAATAAATATCTTTAGAGAGGCGATAAACTCCCCACAGAGCTTTGATGCCTTTGCTGTTCAGTTTTATTACACCTTTAATAGTCAGCCACCTGTTGTTGATCTTATGATGGATATACTCTTTAGAGTCTCGTTTGTTGATGGTGTAACATCTGCTGAAAAAGAGAAGATGCTTTTAAATGCAGCTCAAATTTTTCACTACTCGCCAACAGGCTATGCTGCTTTAAAGTCTCGATATTTTAAAGAGGCTAAACGCTCTTATGCTGTGTTGCAGTGCGATGAGAAGGCATCTAACGAGGAGATTAAAAAGCAGTATAGAAGATTGGTATCTGAATACCACCCAGATAAGGTTGCATCAAAAGGGCTTTCTGAAGAGTTCACAAAATTTGCAAACGATAAATTCAGAGAGGTTCAAGAGGCTTATAACAACATCAAAAAAGAGCGAAAAATAACATAAGAGCTTTTTAAGATTAGATTATGACCAATATTTTTGTTGAGCCAATTAATATAAAAGTTGAACTACACCCTAAAGAGACCATTAAAGATGGTTTGAAACGGGCAGGAGGCGTAGAGATTGAGACCCCGTGCGGCGGTAATGGCATCTGTGGAAAATGTCGATTTTGGGCTAAAGAGCCAAATAAAATTTTAGAGACTCCACACGAAAATATAACACCCAAAGATGCCTTAAATGGTCTTAGGCTTGCATGTATGGCTACTCCAATTTCTGATACAACAATCAGACTTGAGCCAAACTATAAATACACAATAGATTCAACTCATCAAAATCATACTCAAAATTATGATAATGGACAGATTCTCTCTGTTGGAGATTTTAGTAGCAAATTTGAAGCTATTGGTGAAAAATGGTTTGATCAATTTGGAGTGAAAAATCCTAAAGGCATTGCAGTTGATATTGGCACAACAACTGTTGTTGTTGCCCTTGTCTGCCTAAAAGAGGGCAAACTCCTTGAGTCAGCTTTAAGTCTTAATCCTCAAGTTGTGCATGGGCACGATGTTTTAAGCAGGATTGGCTATGCCTCAACATCTAAGGGGCTTGATGAGATAGCAACCCTTATAAGAGATCGTATAAATGAGCTAATTGATGAGGTGTGTAAAAAGAGTGGCTCGAAAATAGAGGAGATTGTTGATATTACTATTGGTGCAAATACAACTATGCTTGAAATTACAGCTAAAATAGATCCATCACCACTTGGGCATCTTCCTTTTAAAGTTGATATTTTAGGGGGAACAAATTTTTTAGCAAAAGAGCAGTTTGGATTTAATGTAAATAGTCAAGTTAAAGTTTATATTCCCCCTGTTATGCACGCTTTTGTTGGCTCTGATATTAGTGCTGGGCTTTTATGTGCTCCTGATTTTTTTGATAATAGTAAATCTATTTTATATCTTGATATGGGTACAAATGGAGAGATTTGTCTAAATGTAAAAGGAAGGCGATTTACAACATCAACAGCAGCAGGACCAGCCTTTGAGGGAATGGGAATCTCAATTGGAATGAGGGCAACTGGTGGGGCTGTGGAGCGAGTTGAGTTTGGTCAAGCGGGTAATCTTATTTTTCATGTTATTGGCGGGCAAAAAATAGAGGGGATTTGCGGCAGTGGAATTGTTGATTTTATTGCTGCTCTTCTTGAGACAAAAGAGTTAGACTCTTTAGGAAAGTTTAAGAATAAAGTATTAGGAGAGCTAAAGGTTTTAGTTGGAGAGGCTGGTGAGGTCTATTTGACTCAAAAAGATATTCGTCAGATTCAATTGGCAAAAAGTGCAGTTAGAACTGGCATTGATCTTATTCTTAAAAAAGGGGAAATATCGTGCAATGATCTTGATAAAATCTACATTGCTGGTGGGTTTGGCAACTTTTTAAACCCAATCAGCATGGAGAGGACTGGAATTGTACCTAAAGGCTCTTCTGATAAGGTTATGTTTTGTGGAAACGCCTCTATTGACGGCAGCATCATGCTTTTAATAGATCATACTAAACGCTCTTTTCTTGAAGAGGCTCTTTATGATATGGAGCATCTTCAGCTTGCAGATGATCCTCAATTTATGGACAATTTTGTCAAAAATTTAAATTTTAACCTATAATTTTGGTAAAACATTGATTTTATGAACACAATACCCCAAATAATAAGCCCTGATGGCTACATACACTCAATTAAAGATAGAAAAGTTGGTGAGCCAGCAAAATTGGCAAAAGAGCCTTCAGAGCCAATAGAGGCAACTTTTTGTTTTCCATCTGTCTCTGATTATATTAGAGGTGCAATATCAGAAGGCAAACCCTACTTTTTTGTTGGCAGAAGTGGAAATGCACAGATTGGTGTAAAAACAGACCAAAACAGTTCAGGCAAAATGCCAACAATTGAAAATCAAGATATTTATATTGATGGGCAGATTCAAAACTTAAACCCGCTTTTAGATAAAGGGTTGCAGACTGGCAATGTTCTTGAGCTTTTTAAAAAGGGTGATGAGATAGGCAGACTTGTTGTTATGGATCCTGAGCTTAGAATTTATGATGTTCGCCACTATCTACACAAACGGCTATTTGTGGGCAGAGAGATCACAAAAGGCTATTATGAGGGGTTTGAGATTCATCAAGAAAGAGATCCAATAAGTGGCAAGATGTGCGACTATATCACAATTGAGCTTGAGCCTTTTCAATATATTTTTGAGCCTTATGCAATTACCCCCTCAAGCATAAATGCAGTTATAAAAGAGGGTAGAAGTGCTTTGAGCAAAATACGCTCACGAGTCGCAGTTGATCTTAATCGTGAAGTTTTAAAGCCAAATGAGCTGTTTGTTGGTGATATAAAAATCTCACTTGGTGATGTTTATGCCATAATTGATGCTGTTGTTGAGCCTGAATCAAGCCGCATTGAGCATCTTCCAGCACGAGTGCTTGATCCTTTTCGCACATTTCGCGATAGACAAGTTGAGCTTTACAATTTTGGCGATACTGCAATAAAATTGAGTGAGATTAAAATAAGAATCCGATTTTTTAGAACCAAAAATCCGCTCACTGTTCCACTTGAAAAAAACAAGGTAAAAGAGGGTTATCGAATTTACGATCTTTTGACAAACTCTGAAATAAGTAACCTATTTCGCTCAATTGGCTCTAACTCTTTAGGTATGATTTTAAACAAGGGAAATTTTGTCCAGATTCCGCAGGCTCAAAATCCAGAGGGTGAGGCTCAATTTGAGATAATTAAACATGCAGTTGTCCAAAGCTCATCACGTAAATCTGAGCTGGTGCTCCCATCATCTAATGGTGTTGAGATACAAAATGGAGAGTTTCGTAAAACTCTTCAAAAGCTATCAGTGCTTGGAGGCATCAACAGCCGTGTCTTTATTGGCAAGAGCTACCCATCACCTGAAGTTATAAATGCTTTGAACAGAAGTGGTATTAGAACATTTTTGATAGATTCAGTTACCCCTTCATTTGAAGATGATTATGTAAAAAAGATGATTCGGCTAACACATGCAGATCACTCAGATTGTGAATTTTTGCGTTATGATTCAGAGACAGATAAACTCTACACATTTTATCATGGCTGTTTTATGGAGCCAGATGATAAGGAGCGATTTGATAAGGTTAGATACTGGTTTGCATTTTATGGCTCTCACACAAAAGAGGCAGATAATCGTCTCACAATTGATCTTATAAATCAGCTTGCAGCAAAACTTGGCGATGAGATGGGGATAGCACATGGAGGAGGTCCTGGGTTGATGAAAGAGTCAAACGATCTTGCACGCAAACACAACATAATGAGCGTTGGAGTTGCAATTGATCTTGAGGGTGAGCGTCAACTATCTCTTACAACATGCGATGGACTTATTAAGTATAAAGAGGGGCTTAGATTGGCAAGGCAGGATCATCTGCAAAAATTGAGTAATCTGCCAATTATCAACACAGGTGGTTATGGAAGTGCTGAGGAGCTTGCAATATCTATAACATCAATGAAGATACACGAAAATCCACTTGCCCCAATAATTTTACTTGATCCTGATAATTTGTGGAGCCATGCACAAAAACAGACAGTTGAGATTGCAGATAGAAAATATGGACCATCATTTATCCCAAATCTTATCAAATCGTGCCACACTGCTGATGAGGCTTTAAAGGAGATTATCCAATTTTTAGCCAATCCTGATAACTGGTATAAAAAAAATAAGATACCAAAAGAGCACATAGAAATCTCAAGGGTAAAATCAAGACGAATCAGGCAGGAGATGCTTGGAGAGATGTATGTTGAGGTGTTTGATACTCCAAACAGTAGATTAAAATTTTAAAATGTAAGAGTGTTTTTATGATAAATAGAGTTGATATTTTAATAAAAAATGGAGTTGTTCTCACAATTGATAGCCAGATGAGAGTTATCCAAAACGGCTATGTTGCTGTTAAAGATTCTCTGATTGTTGGAGTTGGCAGATCAGATGAGCTTTTAGCTGCCAATTTGGTTGCAGATGAGGTTATTGACGCAAAAGATAGAATCATAATGCCGGGTCTGATTAACAGCCACACCCACGCATCAATGAGCATTTTTCGTGGAATTGCTGACGATCTTCCATTAATGGAGTGGCTCAATAACCACATCTTTCCAGCAGAAGCTAAATTGACACCACATTTAGTCTATACAGGTGCAAAACTTGCCTGTGCAGAGATGATTCTATCTGGAACAACCTGTTTTTGTGATATGTATCTGTTTGAAGATGAGGTTGCAAAGGCTGCTTATGACTCTTCTATGCGTGCAGTTGTGGGCGAAGTTCTTTACGATTTCCCCTCACCCTGTTACGGAAATATTGAGCAGGGCTTTGAATATGTTGAGGATATGATTAATAGATGGCACGCTAAATCAGGCTCTTTAATTACAGTTGCAGTAGAGCCACACTCCACATACCTTTGTGCTCCAAAGCTTCTTCAAAGGGCTGCTCAAATTGCAAGCAAAAATGAGATACCATTGATTATCCATGTTGCAGAGACTTTGAGCGAATGTTCAGAGATTAAAAAAAGGTATGGTGCAACACCAGTAAAATTTCTTGCAAATATTGGAGTTCTTGGACCAAATCTTATTGCCTGCCACTCTGTTCATCTGACTGATGAGGATATAGAGCTTTATAAATCGTTTGATGTTAAGGTTGCTCACTGCCCTGAGAGCAACATGAAACTTGCCTCTGGCGTTGCCCCAATTCCAAAAATAATAGATAGCGGAATCTGTGTTGGGCTTGGGACCGATGGAGCTGCAAGCAACAATGATCTTGATATGCTGCTTGAGATGGATACAGCAGCAAAACTTCACAAGGTCTTTACCATGAATCCAGAGGCATTGGATAGCAAAACAGCGGTAAAAATGGCGACAATTAACGGTGCAAGAGCTTTAGGTCTTGATAAAATAACTGGCTCTTTAGAGGTGGGCAAACGGGCAGACATTATTGTTATAGATATATCGGCTCCCCATTTAGTGCCAATGTATAACCCATATTCTCATGTTGTCTATTCTGCAACTGGGCGTGATGTTGTGTTAAATATTATTGATGGTAAGATTGTTATGAGGGATCGCAGACTATTTACCATTGATATTGATAGTGTAGTTAGTGAAGTTCAAGAGGTTGTTGCAAAGAAATTTATGTAAATCATGCAGCAGATTGAACCCATTTTAACTGTTTTGGCAGGCAGACCTGCTTTAGATCATAGTTAGCTTTTGCAAACTTGCGAGCACTATCTCCTAATCTTTTTCTCTCATTTGGGTTATCAAGAAGATCGCAAACACTATCTTCAAGCCCCTTGACATCAAAAAAATCTATGAGTCTGCCTGTCTTGTTATGGACAATAGCCTCATGCAGGGGCTTTGTATTGCTTGCCACAATAGCACAACCAGCACTCATTGCCTCTAAAAGACTCCATGATAGAACAAATGGATATGTAAGATAGATATGCAGAGTTGATATTTGAAGAAGGGGGATAAAGTAGCTGTATGGGATATTGCCTAAGAAATGCACTCGATTTAAATCAATTTTATCTTTAACCTCATTTAGAAAAATATCTTTCCAAGTTTCTCCTTTAGGAGCTTTTGCTCCGTAGCTCACCTCATTTCCGCCAACAATAAGAACTCTTGCATTTTTTCGTCTTTTTAAAATTTTGGGTAAGCTACGCATAAAAATATGGTAGCCTCGATATGGCTCAAGGTTGCGATTCACAAAAGTTATTATCTCATCTTTTTTTGTCAAAGTAAGGGAGTTGTTAAGAGTTAAACTAACTGATGGATTAGGAGCTACAAAATCAGTGTCAATCCCATCATGCACCACTGTTATTTTGCTAAAAAAAGGCTCTGGAAATGTGCTTGCCTGCCAGTGGGTAGGTGATACTCCAGCATCAGCAACTTCAAAGTGCAAAAGATTATTAAGATTTTTAAGGCGAAGACGACAAATCTCACCCGCATCAGTTGCTGGAAACTCAGGATCAAAGCCAACGTCAGCACCAACTGCATGGTAGAAAAACTCACAATAGATAAGTAGCTTTGCATTGTGCCACACATCTTTTAAAAATAGGCTCTCCCCCCAACCAGGGTGAGCAACAATAATATCAGGGAAGTAGCCCCCATTTTTTAGCTTTAAAGCAGCTCTAAATGCAGCTTCGCCACGAATTGTTTTGGTCTCAAAGTCGCTAACCCAAGGGTGAACATTTGGAGTTGTCCCTCTTGCTGGGCTATAGGAGACTATCTTTACCCCTTGCCACTCTGCTGGCTGATTTTTTTGCATGGTGAAAGCAACAACATCATGACCTTGCGATACAAGTGCTGGTGCAAGATGTTTAAATTGTCCTGGAAAATTTTGGTGAACAATGAATATCTTCATATTTGAAATTATCTTTTTGTCTTAAAAAAATGCAACCTATCCCCCACCTACTGGCGGAAATATCCCCAAACGGTCGCCATCATTGAGTCTGTGATCAAGAGGCTTTTGCACGCCATTTACAAATGTGAGCTTAACCTCAGAATCTGGAATGCCAAGTCTATCCACAACTTGCCTGATAGTTGATCCATCTTCAACAAAAAATGGGGAGTTAGAATCGGGAAG
>JADFZO010000008.1 GCA_015232465.1 Desulfamplus sp. | reverse complement strand
GAGTTGATATAAATAGTTGATCCGCCCGCTTTGCAGCATCAAGCAGCCAATTATCAAGGTAAAATTTCTCTTCACACTGCTCTCTTATTTTCTGCTCTTCATCTGGCGGTGTGTTGCTTTTAATTTTTGACTTTAGCCACGCCTCTTTTCGCTCTTCAAAAAACTCTTTTATCTCTCTGTCCAAAATCGTCTCTCCTTAAAAAATTAATCTTTAACCTCTTGCAGCCCAAACTGATCTGAATACTCATACTTTTTTTGCCTATTATCAGAACTATGATCTGGAAAACTTATCTCACCATATTTGATTGATGCTGTTCTGATTGGAATACCTCTTTCATGTTCAATAGATTCTAAAAGGGATAAATAATCTGTTTTTAACCATAATCTATTTTTATAATTTTGATCTATAATTTGATCAATAGTTTTATGCTCAATTTTATATATTTTTCCAACTGGTACAAGTTTTCCTTTGCTGTTTTTCTCCATAAATTGGGGTTTAGCACCATCAAAAGATTTACCATAATATAAATTGTCATAGTCTTCTTCATAAACTAAATGCAGCTTTATTTCAGGTCTGCTCTGCCTAAATTTAGTCAAAGATTGAGGAAGAGCAGTCAGCCACCAGTGTTGAGTCAGCCACCCTTGCATTGATTCAGGACCAACTCTGTCATACATGGTCAAAAGATTGTGCATAACATAATGCTCTAAATCTGCTAATCTTTTGTCAGCCATCAATTTAAGCTCTTTCAAATCTTTATTACGCTCAATTCGAGGCACAGCATCAATTTTTTGATTTATAACTTTTTCATCTAATAACTGCCTTAAATCATGGGTAATCAGGTTAAATCTGCTTCCTCCCTCTTGAATTAAGCCTTCGTATCCAGGGTTGCAATATGCAGCATTGCCTTGAATATTTTTAACACCATACTCAAGAGCTTTTAGATTAAACTGTATCAAGGCTATGTTTGGCTCTTTAGGGTTATTGTTAATATCAAATAGAGTTTGATCTCTATGACGCATAACTCTTCCTGCTAATTGAATTATTGAGCGGTATGATGATGGTTCAACAACTGCCCAATCAAAATCGTGATCTCGCCCAACCTCTTCAACTGGTGTTGCAACTAAAATAAAAATTATGTTCTTAGCACCGCTATTTTTTATGTGGTTGGAAATAATCCTATTTTTAAAGGCTGCTGGCTCTTCGCCTTCTCTCTCTTTACGCTTTAAAACTTGGTCAAGATGCTTTTCTTGCTCACTTCTGAGCAGCAGCACTTGACGGCTATGGTAGGTCATTATTTTAGGGTCAAAATTCTCTTCCCATTCAGATTCAACAAGATGTTTAGCAAGGTTGATACAGGTTTTTATGTGTGCAACTCTTACCACCCCAAAAGATATTTTTTGATTATTGTATTTGGTGTTGTGGTTGAGATGTTTTTCAATAATTGCCTGTTTAATCTTTTCAAAATATGCCTGCTCATAGGTAAGCTCTATCTTTGAGGTCTCAGAACTATTTGAAAAATCAGCAATAATATCTTGACACTCAACAATATTTGCTCTTCGTTTTACTGGCTGATGTTTCAGTTTTTCTATCCGTTTACTTATAAAAGCCTGATGGCATTGTTGATAATCAAGATTTTTAGTAACTGATTCAACTTTAGTCGTAAATTCATCAATCCAGCAGCAGCCGATTGATTGTTTAGCATCACGCGTTTTGCTGTAAAGTTCCCACCCTTCACGATAGGCATTAAAATATCCTTCTGCTAAATCAGGCGGAATAGTGGCAGAGGAGATCATAACCTTAGAGCCAGACATTCCAGCAAGATGGATAAGTCTGCCTATTGCAATAAGGTCATTGCCGTTAAAGTCATCAACCTCATCTATCACAAGATCAGAAGATAAAAGCCTTAACGCTGGCAACATATAACGCCCGCCCCGTTTGGTTTCAGTTGCTGACATAAGATGGTCTATTGTGCAGACTAAAACAGGGGCATAGAGAAACTTTTTCTCATTTTCTGATCTTAAAATTGTGGTCAAATTAGTTTCAGGGATACTGCACTCATAATAGACATCTTCATCTAAGAGATTTTCCATTGACTCTGAACCTGATTGCTCATAGTCAATCTCATCAAAGCCATTAGAATTTTGCCCATTGTGCTCTAACTCTCTGATTTTGTTTTCAGACGCTTTATTATATTCATGCAGCTCTTTTACAGCTTTTGAACCAATAACAACTGCAAGCTCAGTCTCGTCAAGATGGATACGCTCGCGATATTCGTCCCCTGTTTGCAGAGTTAAAGTCCTTAATCCAAGTGCTAAAGTGTAGCGTAGGCTAATTCCACCATCTGAAAGAGCCTGCATGATTTTTGCGTTTGCAAGGGTTTTGCCGCATCCTGTGCTTGCCATGTTGACAGCAAAAAAACCGTATCTGTTTGTTGATTGGTGAAGCGTTGATGATGCGGTTTCTACATCTTGAATTTTTGATGTGTGAGTTACTGCACTCTCTTCTTGCCAAATTTTTATCTTATTAACTGCTTTATCTTGCCAAATGTATTTAGAGTTAGATGGGCTTTTTTTTCTCAACTCTTTTGCATCTTCAACAAAAGGCAACTGATTTTCAAAAGCAGGAAGAAGATGGGCAATATTTAACGCATTTTTCGCAACACCAACAAGATGTTCGTCAAGTTTTTGTTTTAATATCGGTCTATTTGTAGATTGGTTTTTGGCTGTGTTAGCAAATAGATTCACGCTGCTTTGCCACTTTGGATCCCTATCTTGAGAAGAGTAGTAGTGATCTCCAACCATTAAACAGAGCCTTGAATAGTGTAAAATAAGGCGAAATGAGCCATCTTTCATAGATTTTTCAAGCAGAGGCAGGCAATCAACCATCTTTGATGACCATTTTTTTATCTGCTTTTGCCACTGCTCAGATTGATTGGGCAATTTTTCAGGAAACTCAAAACACTTTTTAAGATTTGCATTATATTTTTTATCTCCATCTTGCAGATTTTCATATCCCCACTCTTTTGTGATCATGGATAGGATTTGTGGTAAAGATTCTGACGAACGATTTAGCATTTTATTTAAATCATCTTTATTGTTAAGAGATGGCAATTTGTGGTGAGACAATATAAGCCATTTAATCAAAACAGCAGCATCAGGCATATTGGATAATGGACTCTCTATTGAATCTAAAAGCTGGCAGGATATCCACTCATGGCGTAATGGATCGCCTAAAATTTTAGCTGCTTTGGTCGAATCAGTAGCGTTTTTTAGCTTTTCCTGAAAATAGAGTGATGATTTACCAAAATCGTGGAATAGCCCAGCAAGAGCAGACAAAGATTTTATGAGCGGCAGATAGTGCCAATCATTTTCCCATTGGGTGTTCATTATATTTTTCAAGGTAAAATTGACAGGAACAACACCTTGAGAATTAAATTTTGAGCGGTTGCCAACTATCCAGACAAGTTCAGTTTGCGTATGGCTTCGTATCCAGTGGCAGGCAATAGCACTGCTTTTTGATGCTGTTTTACTAAGAAGTTTTTTAACAGCTTTAAGCCCTTCGTTTGTGATTACTGTTTTCCAAGTTTTATGACCTATGCGATTGGCAAAAGAATCAAGCACCTGTCTTGTCTTTTTAAGGGCGTTTTTTCACACTCTGAAATAAATATGACTATCATATTTGTATCCTCCTTATTTATAGCTTTGTATGTTCAAGCAAAGCTACCCTTTTTACCTCATCAAACATAAAATCAAGTGCTTTATGTTTTGTGAATTGTAATATAGCCTCTTCACGAAATTGGGTCTCATTAAGCCCCTCTTTTGCACAAATAAAGGCTAAAGGCAGGATCAACGCATCTTTAACAAGATCAGCAACATCAAAAACCAATGCACCACGCCTCGTCTTTCCGTGCATAACAGCAAAGCCGTGAGGAATCCCAAGCACCCATAAATTTGTGGCAGCTAACCCATAGGCAAGATAATTTCCATGATTGAGAAACGAGTTTGCTGTATCAGAAAGTGAGGAGGTTAAAACCTTTTCATCTATTGAATGGTTACGCGAAAAATCGCCAAGTTTTGTGCGAATTGCAGCAATTTTATAAAGCTGTTTTGCAAGATTTGCCTCAATATTTAAAAGGTCTGTAACTGTTTGGGCTTTCTCAATTTTACGATCTATATTTAAAGCATCTGAAATATCTCTATCATCAACATAAAAGCTGTAATCTTGTAATTTTTTATCACTTGACCAAACCTTTTCTATGTAAGAGAGCCGTGCTTTTTGAAACTCTTTGGCAGCATCAAGCCTTTTTGCATCATCAAACCAAAAAGATAACCAACCTTGGACATACTCAGTCGGGCGGTATTCGCTTTGAGGTGATAACCACTCAACTTCAGCACCAGCAAAAAGAGGAGTGCCGCCAGTTCCACTAAATCCAATAAGAACACCAGCAGATGCAAGACTTCTGACTGCTGCCTGTGTAATTGAAGTGCCAGTAGATAAAATAATAACAGTTGTGTTTGCAATTGGAATATTCCAATAGTTACTCTGATTTTTATCTTCAGTAAGATAGACAACCCGCCCATCTTTAACCATGACTCTGCACTTTTCTAAATAGTAGATATTTGCACGCTTTGAGTGTAAAATTGCTTTTAAATCAGTTAGCTGTTCCATAAAACCCTCCTATAAATATTTAATTTGTAAAAAGTTCTTTTTGAAAAATTCCATTTATGATTATAATACAAAATTCAACTTATAATGGTTGATATAGCTATACAAAATTATTTAAGTATATTAAAGGTAAAAAATTAAATGAAACTCAACATAATTGTCTGTGTAAAATCGGTGCTAAATAATATGGTGCCAGGGGGCGATAGAAACAGTGCAGAAAATATGGAGCTAAACCCTTTTGATAGACCAGCTATTGAAATGGCTCTTGATCTTATAAAAGAGCAGACAGAAGGAACTTTAACAGTATTGAGCATGGGACCAAAGCCCGCAACTTTTGGGCTTTATCAGGCTATTTCAATAGGTGCAAATAGAGCTATTTTGATCTGCGATCCAGCTTTAAAAGAGTCAGATACATACATAACAGCCAAAGTGCTTTCAAGAGCTTTAAAAAGATTGCAACCATTTGATATTGTTCTGTTTGGCACTCGCTCCGCAGACAGCGACACAGGTCATGTTGGACCACAAACATCGCAGATGCTCGATATTCCATTTATTGGAAATATCCACTCTCTCACCTTTAATAAAAAAGAGACCTACCAAGAGGGGCTTAAATATTGGATTGCTGAACGTAAATCAGATGGATACGTTGAAAAGTTTGAGGTAGAGGCTCATCAAACAGGCGTAAGTTTTAGTGTAAGCTCTGCGTTTGGGGAGAGCGACTTTACATCGCTTCATGGGATTGAGAGTGCATTTAGCAATAAAGAGATTGAAATTTGGGATAATTTATCACTTGGACTTTTGCCAGAAGAGACTGGAGTTATTGCATCGCCAACAAAAATTGTGGCATGGAATAGAGAAAAGCGGGTAAAAAGATGCCTGTTCATTGAAGGCACGCCAGAGCAAAAGGCTGAACAGGTGGCAAAGCAGTTATCAGAAGCAGGATTTGTGGGGTAAAATATGGCTGAAAAATTACAGCAAACAGAAGCAATAACAGGTAAAATCAAAGAGCCTGTTGAATCACAACTATTTGGCAGAGATGTTTGGATATATGGCGATTTAAGAGATCACCTGCTTTTTGATACAAGCCTTAATGTGCTTTGCGGTGCTAAAGAGCTTGCCAACGCTATCTCATCAAAAAGGGTTTTTGTGATTGTTAGTCTAAATGGTAAAATTAGAGAAAATAGCGATGAGACCATACCAAAAGAGATGGCTATAAAAGAGGCGTTTGAGTTTGGGGCAGATAGTGTGGTTAATATAAATTTAGATTTTAAAGATGGCTCAAATCAGAAGAGATATCTTCTGCCATCAACTGTAGCAAAAGCCCTTGCTGATGTTGTAAAAGAGCAGAATCCAGCAGCTTTTCTATTTCCGCTCAATGATCTGTTGCGTGAAATATCTGCAAGATGTGCTGTTCTCTGTGAAGCTGGAATGATCGCAGATTGCCAGCAGCTAAAATATAAAAATAGTGAAATTATTGCTGTATGCCCATCTCACGGGGGAGAGATTATGGCTGAACTTGGATTTTCTGATCCCTTAAAAACTGGATTTATCACTGTTCAGCCAAATGCTTTTAAAAAAGAGCTTGCTGATAAAACAGCTCTATCTGATTTTGATTCTGATTTAGATGTTGAAAATAGGGTCAAGACCATTTTTATTGAGATTGACTCCTCAGCTTCTAAAAATGCGATTAGACGAATATCTTTAAAAAAAGATAGCTTAAAAGAGCAGAGCCTTGAGAGTGCAAATAAGGTTGTTGTTGGAGGTGCAGGAGTTGGAAATGTTGAAGGGTTTAGAAATTTAAGAAGACTTGCTGCTGCACTTGGTGCTCAGATTGGTGCAACAAGACCACCAGTTATTTGGCACTGGACAGATGATGAACATCTGATTGGGCAGACTGGAAAGAGTGTGCGTCCAGAGCTTTTGATTTCAGTTGGAACATCTGGGGCTGTTCAATACACTGCTGGAATCACAGAGGCAAAGAGAATTGTTGCTATCAATAAAGATTCTAATGCCCCAATATTTAGGATTGCAGATATTGGCGTTGTTGAAGATGCCTCGCTTTTTGTGCCAGTACTTACTGAGAAACTCCAACAGATTGCCATGCGTTCACTTGCAAATACAATTTCAGGAGTTAATGGACAAATTGGCAAAGATTCATCTTTTAACGATGATAGAGTTGAGAGCGGTGCAGATTTTGGATCAAAATTGATGCAGATGAGAAAAGCTCATCAACTAACCCATGAGGAGCTTGCAAAACGAACTGGTAAAAACCCTGAGTTTATTGAAGAGCTTGAAAATAATCGCACAACTCCATCTGTAGGTTTTATGATTAAGTTATCTGAAGTTTTTGGAATTGATCCAGATACCTTTCTTAATGATGGGGAGCGTGCTTCTCTATCAGGCAATAGGGCAAAAGAGTACACCCGCAGAACAGGCAACTACTACTACCAAAACCTAACTCCAAGTGCTGAAAATGAACATTTGAGAGTCTTTATGGTAACTATCGAATCTAACAAAAAGCACAAACCAGTTGCCTATCGCCATGAAGGTGAGGAGTTTATATATGTGATGGAGGGAAATCTTGAGTTGATGCTTGATGGAAAGGTGCATGAGCTTGTAGCTGGAGAGTCAATAAAGTTTAACTCTGAAACTCCGCATCAATTAAAGAGTCTTGGCAATCAAGATACAAGGTGTTTAGTAACTCTTTATACTCCATGAGGTTGATCATTTAATATGAAATAAATCGTTTGACTTAATGGCAAAAATCAGCTTTATCTTTTAAAACACACTCTTTTATAGATTGTATAATTTTTGTTTTATATTCATTAAATTTTGGTTAAGACTTTATCAACATAACGCTCTATACAGATAGTGGCATCTTTGCTGCCAGGGAGGACAAATGGGTGAAAATAGCGATCCAAAATCTCTTTTAGGTCATATTGATTCTGTAAGAAAGGGAAAAATAACCTTTGAAGATGCGTTTCAAGGTGTATCACGAATGATCCTTGAATCAGGCGTTGAAAAGATCAACGTAAAAGGCAGAACAACTTATCAATTTGGTCTTTTTAGTAAAGGCAAAAAGCATCTTGTTGGAATGTACGATGAGATCAACAGTTTTGTGTCGTTTGTCAAAGATGCCTCAGAGGGAGGCTCATCAAGGGAGATGGCTTTTGTTTTAGTTGGCGAGCCTGGCAATGGTAAGACCTTTTTTGTTGATTATCTGTGCAATGCTTACAGAAATTTTCTCTCAAGAGAGGGGAATAGAAAATATAGTTTTAGGTTCAAAAAATTAGATGAACTTGAAGGTTATGGCAAAATAAAGGTTATTGAGTCTCAAACCTATGAAGACCCGATGATTCTTGCCATGAATATCATGGAGACCAAAGATCAATCAAAAGAGTTTTTAGCTAAGAGATGTAATTTTTCTGATAAAGAGCTTGAGAGGGTTTTTAACTCATATCGACCACTTGGTGCTTGTTCTGCCTATATTTGGAATGGTATTCGAGAATATTGCAATGGTGATTTAGACAAGATGCTCTCATATATTGATATAACTCAAGTTCCGCTTACAGAGAGTTTAGGAACAATCACAGGCAAATATCCTGCAAAAGATAAGATCACCTCATCTGCGGTTGATCTTTTGGGTGAAGAGTCAATTCAGAGGCTTTTGCACATCACAGATACAAATAACCCATACCGATTTGATTTAAGACGCGGGGCTTTAGCAAGGGTTGCTGGCGGAGGGATTCACTTTAGCGATGAGATTTATAAAAACAAAAAAGACCTTGTTCAGGTCTATTTAGGGGTAATTCAGAATAGAACCATTGAGATTGACGGCTACAAGTGGCCCATTGACACCTTGATCATTGCTACAAGTAACAACTCAGAGTTTAATACATTTTTAGCAGAAAAAGAGGAAGCACCAATTATTGATAGGTGTCGTATCTGCTATGTTGCACACAATACAGATTATAAGCTCCAAAAAGAGCTAACTGAATATGCAATTGGAAATGATGTAAAGAGCACCATTAACGGTGAAAAGCTCCATCAAGACCCAAATTTAAATTATGCTGCATCAGTTGGAGTTGTTTTAACTCGTCTGCCACGATCAGAAAAATTGACAGCAGTTGAGACAATGAAGCTCTCTGCTGGTGAGGTTGCTGGTGAAAAGAGCTTAAAGACACTTGGCGAGCTTATTGATAGTTTAAATCAAGAGACAGATATAACCAAAAGATTTGGTCAAAAGGGGCTTGGTCAGAGAAATCTTGGAAGGGCGATTCAGCTTCTGCTTGAAAGCTCTGAAACCAATGAGGGTAACTGCATGTTTGCCCTTGATATTTTCAAAACCCTTGAGACCATAGTGCTTGATTATGTTACTGATTCTGGTGATAGAGCAAAGTTTATGGATGATCTAAAGACAGCTCGTGGGCTTTATCGCGAAAGAATAATGACAGAAATTTTCAACGCTTACATGGACGAGCCTCTTGCAATCAAAAAAGATGTTATGAACTATGTGAACATGATTATTGGAATTGATGCAGAGCATCTTGGGGCTGATATGATGTGGAAGTATAAAGACCCTCAGAGCGGCGAGCTTAAAGCTATGAAGATTGATGAGCGGTATATCAAAAATGTTGAGGATCGACTTGGGCTTAAGACTGAAGAGCAGAGATCATCTTTTAGAAATACCATCAGAAAGATTTATGGGCAAAAGCTCTCTCTTGATCCAAATTATGATTTTATGGATAACCTTGAGCTTGTCAAAGCCATTACTGATGTTCGTTTAAAATCTGATATTGCTGGTGCTGGAAGCCTTGTTGGTGCTCTTGCTAATAGAACAAACGAGGAGAATCAAAAGCTACATGATCGCATGATCAACACCATGATCAACAAACTTGGATACTGCAACACCTGTGCTCAAAAGACTATTGAGTATTTCTGTAGTCAAGAAGATGATAAATAGACTCTTTAACTCTGTTTTATGAATCTTTCAATATAACTTAAAAGGGCGGTTGAAAAAATCGCCCGTTTGGAGCTTCTATGATAACCTTAGACGAACTTTTAGAAAGAGATAAAAAGCGTGAAGAGGATGGATTTAAGCGAAAAATTCGTATTGGTCGCATTGTCAAGCCTGTTAGAGGTGGGGGCAAAGAGAAGATTATAGTTGTTCCAACCACTGTTGAGGAAAAATTTGTCCATGATGAGATTCAGCTTGACGCAGAAGAGGGAGAGGGCGAGTCAACTGGTGGCACAGGAGAAGGCGAAGAGGGGCAGGTTATAGGAGAGGAGAAAATTCGTCCATCTGAAGGTGAGGGCGAAGGGGAGGGGCAGGGCGATGGTGAGGGACCAGGTCAAGGCTCTGGAGGAGAGCATGAGTTTGAGTCTAATGCCTATGAGCTTGGCAAAGTGCTATCCCAAGATTTTGAGCTGCCCAACCTTGTTGATAAAGGGGGAAAACGCACACTTGTTAAATTTACTTATGAGATGACTGATAAACATCGTGGTTTTGGTCAGATTCTTGATAAAAAGGCAACTCTTCGCCGTATTGTTGAGACAAATATAAGTCTTGGCAATATCCCTGATGTCTCTGCAATAGATACAGCAACATTTATTGTATCTCCTTCAGATATGATCTACAGGATTCTCTCAAGAGAAAAGGCTTATGAGTCTCAAGCACTTATCTTTTTTTTAAGAGATTATTCAGGCTCAATGAGTGGTAAACCGACTCAAACTGTGGTCTCTCAGCATGTTATGCTCTACTCTTGGCTTTTGTATCAGTATCATAAACAGGTTTTAACAAGATTTATCCTCCACGACACTGATGCTCGTGAGGTTGATGATTTTTATAAATATTACTCATATAAAGTTGCTGGCGGCACAAAGGTTGTTGCTGCCTACAAGATGGTCAACGATCTTGTTGAAAAAGAGGGGCTTGCAAGAGATTACAATATCTATATTTTTCATGGCACTGATGGCGATGATTGGGATACGCAAGGCAAAGAGGCAGTTGAGGAGTTAAAAAAGATGATCTCATATTCAGCCAGAATTGGAATCACGGTTGCCAAACACAGCTACACTAAATCAAAACCAACTGAAGTTGAAAACTACATAAAGGCATCAGGGCTACTTGAAAAGTATCCAAATATAATAAGAATGGATGTTATGGACGAAGATGCTGAAGATGCAAGAATTATTCAGGGTATTAAGAATCTTATATCATAATAGGTATTGTTTGAGTCTATGCAACAAAATAGAATTTTAGTTACTGGCGGTGGCGGTTTCTTAGGCAAAGCAATAGTTAAACGGCTGGTTGATCGTGGAGATGAGGTTTTTAGCTTTTCAAGAAGTTTTTACCCTGCATTAGAGATTATAGGGGTTAAGCAGATTTTAGGCGATATTGCTGATGCAAAGGCTGTTGAGATCGCCTGTTCTGGAATAGATATGGTATTTCATGTTGCTGCTAAGGCTGGTGTCTCTGGAAAATGGATAGATTACTTTAAACCAAATGTCATTGGAACGCAAAATGTTGCAGATGCTTGCATAAAAAAAGGTGTAAAATATCTTGTGCATACAAGCTCGCCAAGTGTTGTGTTTGATGGCAGCAATATGGAGGGTGTTGATGAATCTATCCCTTATCCTACTACCTACCACGCCCCTTACCCTGAAACAAAAGCTATGGCAGAAAAGATTGTAATCAATGCTGCATCAGCCAACTCACAACTATTTAGTGCAGTTATTTTACGCCCTCATCTTATTTGGGGACCAGAAGACAACCACCTTTTGCCAGGTATCATTTCAAGGGCAAAGAGGCTAAAAAGGGTTGGAGATGGCAAAAATTTAGTTGATACAATCTACATTGATAATGCTGCCCACGCCCATATTCTTGCTGGCGATAGATTAAAGTCAGACAAATCTATATCAGGAAATATCTACTTTATAAGCCAAGATGACCCTGTGCCACTTTGGAAGATGGTTGATGATATGCTTGATGCTGCTGGTTTGCCGCCAATCAAAGGCTCTATATCATTAAAAACAGCAGAGATAGCAGGAGCTGCAATAGAGACTATCTTTAATATTTTAAAGATAAAAAAAGAGCCTCCAATGACACGGTTTATGGCAAAAGAGCTTGGAACATCACACTGGTTTGACATCTCAAGGGCAAAAAGAGATTTAGGATACTATCCGATTGTATCAACACAAGAGGGTTTAGTAAGATTAAAAGAGTGGCTTAACAGAACAAAAAAAGAGTCTTAAAATTTGAGTTTTTATTTTTACACACATTTGTTTTATAAGGCTAATCAGTTGTAATGTTGAAGAAAGTTTTGATCTGATCCTCTTTAACACGAAGTTGATCAAGGATAAGTTTAAGTGCAATCTCATTGAGACCAACTTTGCGAGTTGAGTTTTTTACAGCAACTGACACTGGATTACCGCTGTGTCCGATATTTGCTTTATGGCACAGATAGTTTGCAAGGTTGAGTATAATTGCATACTCACGATATGCAGAAGGGCAAGCAGAGGGGTTGTGGTGATACCTGCTTGGGTAGAGTATATGATCTGGAAACTGCCACCGTTTCATTAAAAGACCTGATAACACAGCATGATCTAAATCAAAGACCTCTCTTTCGACCCGAAATAGAGGCTCTTGCTTGTCCATAGCAAGGGTGCGAACCTGACGATACTCATCTTTGAAATAGACTGAAAGTATAACTTTACCCATGTCGTGCAAAAGTCCTGGAATAAAAATTTTGCCTGAAATTTCAGGGTGAATGCGTGATGCAATCTCTTTTGCAGCAGTGGCACAGCCAATAGAGTGAATCCAAAGTGCCTTCATATCAAGACTTAAACCAGACTCCTTAGCTGTAAGAGATGATAGCACATTCATACCAAGTGCAATACCAATAATCTCATCAAATCCAATTACAGCAATAGCTCGCCTTACGCTGTCAATCTGAGTTCTCTGTCCGTAGTAAACTGAGTTTGCCAGCCTTAGTAGTTTGTTGGTCATTCCCTGATCATAGCTTATAACATCTGCAAGCTCATCAATTGTGGTGCCCTCATCTGAGGCAACATCTAAAATTTTATTCACCACAACTGGAAGGCTCGGCAATTCAGTATCATTTCGCTGAATCAGTCTTATTATTCTTTGCTGAAGTTTCAGTGTAATTTACCCTTATTTTTAAAATTTATCTCAATCTCAATTTTTTAATTTCTTGCTATTTTCCAAATCCATTATAAGAGACCTTTTCCATTTGAAGAGACTCTTTTGGGTGAGGTTTTTTATCTTCATCAGGATAGCCTATAGCAACCATTGATTCAACCCTAAAATTCTCAGGAAGACCAAGAAGCTCGCCTATGTAAGCATCTGCTGACATGCTACTATCATGCTCTCTTTTGCGAATCTGTATCCAGCAACTGCCAAGATCAAGAGCCTCTGCTGCAAGCTGAATAAAAATGGTGGCAATTGATGCGTCTTCAACCCAAACATCTGTTTTACTCTCATCAGCACAGATTACAATTCCAAGTGGAGCACCCTTTAAAAATGATGCTCCGTGCGGCTTTGCTTGAGATAGCTTTGCAAGAAGTTCTGGCTTATCAACCACAATAAAATGCCAAGGATTAAAACCTCTTGAAGATGGTGATCTTAAGGCAGCCTCAATGATTCTGTCAATCTTTTCCTTTTCAACTGGCTGTGATTTAAATTTTCTGATGCTTCTTCGCTTTTCAATTAATGAAAAAAACATAAAATTTACCCCTTATTTTTTTTACCATTTTTTTGTTTTTATCTAAGGATAATTCAAAGAGTTGTTTAAATTATATAGGGGCATAGCACGCTACACCCCCTTATAAAAACTAACTTTTTTTAAGATTAACTATCTAAACCAAAGGCTCATGTATGGCAAGGATCATTCCATAACCGCCCTGAACATTTGAGGTGTTTGTGATCCCTTTGCTATTTAGAAACACCTGAATTTCGTATGAGCGTGGTCCTGTGCCGCAAATAAGATACAACGGATAACCAGTTGGCACCTTATTCTTGATAAGCTCAGATATTTCATCAACACGCTGTGAAATCTCCTCTTGCGGAATATTTATCCACTCATTAGGATATTTTTCAACAAAAGGGGCTGACTGAATATGGCTTCTAACATCAAGAACCTTGATATTTCCCTGTTTAAAAAGCTCAAGAAACTCAAAGGTATCAACAGCTTTAAGAGAGCCATTTAGGGTGTTATCAAGCGTATTGCCAGCATTATTTACAATATCCATTGCAGAGGCATAAGGAGGTGAGTAGCTCACTTCAAGGTTGCAGATTTCGCTAACATCAACCCCAAATTTTAAAAGCGGAGCAACTGCATCAACCCTTGCCTTTACAGCGTCCCCTTGAGGTCCTGCTGCCTCTACACCTAAAACTCTTCTGGTTTTTCTATCTGCAATCAGTTTCATAAACATAAAATCAGCATCAGGAAAAAAGTGCGCCCTATCTGATTGAGCAACAACTGAATAGAGAGGATCAAAACCAGCAGCCTTTGCTTGATTAACAGTGAGTCCTGCCTTTGCAACTCCCATATCAAAAACTTTGATGCAAAATGAGCCTACGCTGCCTGTAAACTGCTCATTTCCACCATTTATGTTTGTTGCAATGATACGCCCTTGACGATTTGCAAGAGAGCCGAGCGGCATGACGCAATCTAAACCACTGACAAGATTTGTAAATTCTGCACAGTCCCCGCCAGCATAAATATTTGGGTCTGTGGTCTGCATCATTTTATTTACAAGAATACCTCTATTTCTGCCAACTGCAAGACCAGCAGCAGATGCAAGCTCAGAGTTTGGGCGAACCCCAGCAGCAAGAATCACCATATCGCACTCAAGAGTTGTTGGGGGATTTTTACCAAATTGGTCAACTATCTCAACAGATTGTGCACCATTTTCCATATCTCCATTGATCCGCATAACCCTCTGAGATAAAAGAAGATTTACGCCTCGATCTGCAAGTTTTTTCTCAACAATTCTTGCCATATCTTTGCCAAGTGCTTGAGGAAGAACCTGATCAGCCATCTCAACAATAGTTGTCTCAACTCCCCAAAGGTCAGTTAGAGCCTCAGCCATCTCAATTCCAATAGCACCAGCACCAATTACAACAGCCCTTTCAACCTCACCATTTGATATTGCTTTTTTAATTGAACTTGCATGGTGAAGGTTTGAGACAACATGAACCTTTGGCAAATCAGAGCCAGCAAATGGGGGACGCATTGGGGTAGCACCAGTTGCAATCACTAACTTATCATACTCAAGCTCCCCATCTTTTTCATCATCTAAATATCGAACAACAACCCTTTTTTCTGCCCGCTTAATCTCAAGAGCCTCAACCCTTGTAAGCACATTAAAACCCTTAACATGCTTAAAAAATGCAACATCACGCTTTGCATGGGCAATTGTGGAGTAAAGCCCCTCAAGTTCAGCCACATCTCCCCCAACATAGTAGGGGATACCGCACCCTCCGTAGGAGATAAGAGAGTCTCTGTCAATTACAGTTATATCAACATCAGGGTTGATACGCCTCAATCGACAAGCAACTTTAGGACCAAGTGCCACAGCCCCTATAATCAATACTTTTTCTGCCATTTTTGCCTCACTTTAAAGACTTATGACTGTTGAGTTGCAGGCAAGTTCAATAAGTTCACTTGCAAGAGCAAGTCTAAAGCCCTCAGCAAGCTCTTCCTCTTTTATGAACCTTGCTTTAGCACATGGTGTGCATACTAAAATTGGAACTTCATGTGCTTGAAGATGAGCAAGCAGATCATCAGCAACATCACCAGTTGCAGCTTTAATATGTTCCATAGCTCCTTGCCTGGCAAGATAGACAGCCTCATCAAGCAGAAATATCTTTACATTTTTTCCCATCTTCTGTGCAACAGTTGCAAGATGAAAAGCTCTGGTGCTTCTGTTTGTGTTATCTGTGCCGCATGATAGAGCGATAAGAACATTGTTTGTCATTACATTGTCAGCCATTTTTTCTCCTTTTAGTTATACATTTTTGTTATTATGTGTAATTTGAAAAACTATTAAATCTTTATCGCCTTGTTCAAATTGCGGATAAAGTGATTTTGACATACCATATATGAGCCAAAACTCACAACATAAAAATCATTGCTAAAATATAACAGATTCTGTAAAAATAAAAATTTTTTTTAACAACAATTTAAACTAAATCACACTGAAATTAAAGGAAAAATGTTGTGCGAACTCTAAAGTCTGATTTGATACTTCTACTTGCTGCAACAATATGGGGATTTGCCTTTGTTGCCCAAAGAATGGGAATGGAGCATGTAGGTCCTTACACATTTAACGGGATACGTTTTGCACTTGGTGCAATCTCGTTAATCCCTTTTATGGTTATTTTAAAACCAAAATCTGTTAAACCATTTAACACAATCAAGCCAAATCTAAAATGGGGGGCACTTGCAGGAGTTGCACTTTTTGCTGGAGCATCTTTTCAGCAGGTTGGGCTTGTCCATACCACTGCTGGCAAGGGTGGATTTATAACTGGTCTTTATGTGGTGATTGTCCCATTAATGGGGCTTTTATGGCGACAAAAAACAGGTGGTGGAACGTGGATTGGTGCTATTTTAGCAGCTATTGGACTCTACTTTTTAAGTGTAACAGAAGAGCTAACAATAAGTTACGGCGATCTCCTTGTCCTTATTTGTGCATTTTGCTTTGCGATTCATGTCCATTTAGTTGGAAAACTGGGAGCAACTATGGATACATTAACACTCTCTTTTATTCAATCAGTTGTCTGCTCCATTTTGAGCCTAATATTTGCATTTATATTTGAAATCATAACTCTTGAGGGGATAAAGATGGCAGCACTTCCAATATTTTACGGCGGAGTATTCTCTGTTGGGATAGCCTATTCTCTACAAATTTATGGACAAAAGAGAAGCCACCCTTCACACGCATCAATTCTATTGAGTCTTGAATCTGTGATGGCTGCAATTGGTGGCTGGCTAATATTAAATGAGATACTATCAGGACGGGCACTTTTGGGTTGTGCTATTATGATGGCTGGTATGCTTATCTCTCAGCTATATCCAATATACCCCAAAAGTGGCGAGATTCTTGCTCCAGAGAGTGTAAATTTACAGGTAAGAGATATCAAATCCCCATAAATTATCCATTTTTAATAGACTTTAAAGCCTTTTGCAGATTCTCTGTTATTGCCTCTGATAGCTTGGTTGTCTCTTCCAAAAACTTGGCTACCTCTGCCAAATTGCCATCTTTTGACTCTTTAGCCTTGTTTGCCCATGAGGTGTAGCTCTCTTTGTGGCTATTGTTGTGTTCAATCCAGCTTTTAAGAAGCATAACAAATTTATCATTTAGAGATAGTGAATCAGAAGGTACTTGGTGAGAGTGAGATTTTTCATCATGGTGATGATGGTGATGTGAATGGTTGTGATGGTGCTCTTGATGGCAATGTGAGTGGCTATGCTCTTCATGGTCATGGTGTGTCATTTTTTAATGCTCCTTATAAATTAAGATGTTGTTTTAGCTCTTTTGGCTCATACAGATACCCTGGCATGAGATCCCATACACAGTGGGCGTTTAGTTCAATTCCATGGTAAATTATAGATACAGGTCTGTCAGAGGAGACCACAACAACAATAACATCTTCATGCTCTGCTGTAAATCTAAGAGCTGAGTTGTATCTGGCACCTCTTCCTATATTTTCCGATAGTATTGATTTGCCATCAAGCAGGCAGCCAAATCCCATAAGCTCGCAGTTGGACATTATGTGCAACGCACCATCAATTTTAATCAAAGATGATGCAAGGTTGAAATTTTCATCTTTTTTAAGATCAAGTGGCGGATCAAGTATGTGCCCTGATAACTCTGCTGGCTCTAAAGCAAGATTTAAGACAAGTGTAGCTCCGTGCCGCTTGTTTTGTGCAGTGTGAACAAGTTTTGATACCACTAAAAATAGCTCAGTAGCGATTGATGGATCGAGTTTGCAGTCCAATAGCAGAGACTCAAGCTCAACAAGTTTGGACTTTCTGCTTGTTGAGTGAAATGCCCCATCAAAAAAGCTGCATATCGGCTTGCCAGTAATCTCCACAAATCCATAATCTCCATTAAAAAAGGCTGCAACTGCATAATCAGGCACAGGCGAGTCTGATATGCCTATAATTGTATTGCCATCAGATACCAATATTCGATTAGAGAACTCAACAGCAAGCATAAGTTTTCTTACATGCTTGATATTGCTTGTAAATGGTCGCTCAAACCGCTTAATCTTTGCAAGAAAATTAAGACCATTTAAAAACTCGCTATCAACAAAGACAAGTCTGCCCCTTGGCCAGTAGCCCTCTTCTTTAGTTTTAGAGAGCTTTAAAATCATATCCAATATGGGTTTGATAAACATCTTTGCATCAATGCCAAGTATTTTGTTTCTTATATCAACAATGTGATCTTCAACTGCATGAGTGGCATAGTTTTGCAAAGCGTGTCCAGAACTCCACATTGCAATATTCTCCATCTCAAAATTTTGAGACATCAACCAGCCAGCATACTCAAGCCACCTTTCAGTTGGGTGTATAGAGCACATATTAGGGTGGTGCTCTGTAAACCACATCTGATAAAAAAATGATCGAGAACTACCACCAAAAGAGATTATACCTGCCAATTGAAGGTTTTCAGCAGTAATAAAGTGCCCCTCTGGTTGATGCTCTATGCTTTGAAGCAGAGTTTTGTGCCATCTATTATCATCAAAATAGAGCTGTTTTAGCCGTAATTCATGCCCCTTTAAAAGCTGCTGAGGATCATAGATACTTAATGGATCAGATGGATCTCGTGCATATATTAAAGCTACTCGACTCTGCTGAGAGAAGTGAGAAAGCCCATCTACAAGACCTTTGTAGATATTTTTGATGGCTAAATTACAAAATCTGTCGTTAAACATAACTATTTTTTACCTGAGCCATAGCTTTTAAACTTTTCAATAACTTTGTCCATCTCATTTTCAGGAATAATAGATGGTTTTCCAATACATTCACTCTGGTAATAGATACGTGCCACAAATTCAATCTCTTGGGCAGTGTTAAAGGCGTTTTCAATGTTGCTTCCAACTGCAATTAATCCATGATTTGCAAGAAGAGTTGCATTATAATCATCAATAGTAGATGCTATGTTGTTCGCAAGCTCTCTTGTCCCAAAGGTGGCGTAAGGGGAGAGCGGAACTTTTCTGCCAGCAAAGGCAACAAGATAGTGAACAGGAAGAATCTCTCTGTTAAGGCAGGCAAATGTTGTGGCATAAGGCGAATGGGTGTGAATTACAGCATTTATATCTGATCTTTTTTGATACAAAGCAATATGAAAACCCACTTCGCTTGATGGTTTTAGATTTGGCTGGCTGTTGATTATATTTTCATCTATATCGAGCAAAATAATATCTTCTATCGTAAGCTCTGGATACTCAACACCGCTGGGGGTAATGGCGATTAGCCCTTCTCTTCTGTTAAATATGCTTAAATTTCCTCCAGAGCCTGTTGTAAGCCCTGAATTTAACATTTGAAGTGAATATTTTATAATTTTTTTGCGTTCGTGTAAAAGTTTCATCATGGTAAATATGATACACTCACTCAAACTCATTTGCAAGGTATTTTTTGGTATTGTAAATTTTTTGATAGGCTGTTATTAAAAGAAAAAAATTACAACTATAAATATTTTGGAGTTACTAAAGTATGAAAAAAATAACAAACAATATCCATAAATATTCTACTATCTATACAATATCAATTTTAATATTTTCTTTAATATTAACGCCACCAGCCTTTGCAGAGACTGGTTATGTATCTGATATGCTTATTTTAAGCCTAAAAGAGGGTCCAGGAAGGCAGTTTAATACAATAAAAACATTAAGAAGCAATACACAGCTTGAGATATTAGAGACAACTGAGAGATATTTAAAGGTTCAAACATTAGAGGGTGATGTTGGTTGGGTAGAGAGCCAATACATTACAAAAGAGTTGCCAAAAGCCCTAATTATTGAGGAACTTAACAAAAAAATAGAGCAACTTGAGGCTAAAAATCAGGCTGGTGTAAGCCAAAATGTTGCAGTTAATCAGAGTCAAAATATTAATAAAATAAACGAGTTAGAGCTAACAGCCAACAATAAAGAGATAGACTATACAAATAAAATCAAATCCCTTGAGTCTGCCTTAAATAGAGAGCTTGAAAAAAATAGGCGGCTTGAGACTCAGTTACGTAATGCTAAAGAGGAGTCAGAGTCATCACACTTTTATAGCAACACTACTGATACAGAATCATCCTTACCTGATGATAATACGCTTAAAACTGCAATGATAAAGTGGTTCTGTGCAGGGGCTGCTGTGCTGATAGCTGGGTGGTTTATTGGCAGAAGTTTTTCAGGTGCAAGACGCTCAAGCGGTGGGCTTCTCGATTGATTCTTTAACTCTTGATTGTAAAAGAAGCTAAGAAAAAAGCTGGCTTTAAATTTAAAGCCAGCTACAACAATATAATAAAAAAATAACAGATGGGTATGAAAGTTTACTATTTTTTATCCATAGCTCTCATAAGTAGCTCTCCCATGCTTCCGATTCCTTTAGTTGTGTTCTGATTCTCTGCAAACTTTTTCCAGTCAGCTCCATCATCTTTTTTAGAATTTGATGGGGCATTTTTATCAACAACATCTGAGTCAGAATCGCTAAAATTGTCAGCATGAGCATCTTTCATGCTAAGTGATATTCGTTTATTTTTAAGATCAATATCCTTGACAATCACCTCCACCATCTGCCCCTGCTCAACCACATCACCAGTTTTTACAACTCTTTTTGTGCGGCTCATCTCGCTTATATGGACAAGCCCATCAACACCAGGGGCAATCTCAACAAAAGCACCAAACGGGGCAAGTCTGACCACCTTGCCAGTAAGCTGCTGACCAATTGTAAATGACTGTTCTGCACGCTCCCACGGGTCTTGCGTTGTCTGTCTGATAGATAGAGAGATTTTAGGGTCGCTGTTTTGCCCCTTTTGATGTTCAATTTTCAAAATTTTTACGCTAACAAGCTCATCTTGAACCAGTAGATCATCTGTCTTATCTACCCTTGACCAGCTAAGTTCAGAGATGTGAGCCATACCCTCAACACCAGGGGTAAGCTCAATGAACGCACCATAAGGCATTATTTTAACAACCTTACCCTGCACAATGTCGCCTTCAGCAATTTTCTTAAAATACTCATCTTTGCTATCTTGTATCTCTCGATTCATAAGCTCTCTTCTTGAGACAACAATATTTTTACCTCCAGCAAAACTGGTTATTAAAAAACTAAATATTTTGCCAAGATAATCCTCCTGATTTTCAACATATTTAACATCAATCTGGCTTATTGGGCAAAAAGCCCGTTTGCCCATAATATCAACGCTAAACCCACCCTTTATGATGGCTGATACTTTTCCCTCAACTGGTGTGCCATTTTCGGCAGCCTCCTCTAAAAGAGCTGCATATCCAGCCCCTGAAAGTGCTCGCGATAGTATTATCTCGCTCTCATTCATTGAGACAACATAAAGAGTTAATGTATCGCCAACTTTATAGGGCATCTGACCACTCTCATCTAAAAGTTCAGCTTTTTCAACCACACCATCGCTTTTTGAACCAGTGCTTACATAGACACTGCTTTGTCCAATGGAGATAATCGTGCCATTAATCTTATCGCCTTGTCGTATATCGTTGTTATCCTCTGCATCATAAGAGTCCAAAAGATCAGCAAAACTCTCTTCACTCTCAATATTCTCCCCATCTTCACTAAACATATCTGCCATTTTTTATTCTCCTAAACTTGGTTTATTTTTTTTTAAAATGCTGATAATAGCACATTGCCTGATTGCGTCAAGATTATGATTTTAACAAATTTGGAACTCGAAAAGGGGTTTTTACTTATTTCTTTAGCTTTAAGGGGTAAAAGATGAAGGGAAAATTGATACACATAAGCGAAATCCTTGATAGTATATTAAAAAATATCAGACCAAGCTCTGATATTGGCATGACAACAATATGGCAAATCTGGTCAACTACAGTAGGCGATGCAATAGCCAAAGAGACAAAGCCTGGGGCATTTAAAGATGGCAATCTTATTGTCCATGTCTCAAGCTCTGTATGGATGCAGCAGCTAAAATATCTTAAAAAAGATATTATTGATAAGCTAAACAAATACCTAAATGCCAATATGGTAAGAGATATAATATTTAAAATTGGCAATGTTGATAGATGAAGATCGAGAAGGTTGATTTGCTCAATCTAAGTCAAGTTAAATATCTCCTTGAGATAGCACAAAATATCCATATTGAGCAGCCAAAAAGTGGTTACAGATTCTCAATAGACCCAATCATTTTGGTCTCTGATTTGAACATAGAGCCAAATGAGAAGATACTTGATATTGGAACAGGGTGCGGGGTTATGCCCCTTTTAATTGCAGCAAAGTTCCCTAAAGTTCAGATTACTGCTGTTGAGTTGCAAAAAGAGCTTGCAGCTATTGCAGAGAAAAATATCAAGGCAAACGGATTAGAAGATAAAATAAGACTAATAAATGGGGACATTAGGCAGTTAAGCTCTTTAAAGATAATTGACAGGTTTGACAGGATAATCTCAAATCCACCCTACAAAAAAAGGGGCAGCGGCAGAATTAACCCAAATAGCCAAAAAGCAGTTGCACGCCACGAGATAACTTTAAGCCTTGATGAGTTTATTTTATCTGCCTCTAACCTTTTAAAATTAGATGGAATTTTAAACTTAATTTACCCAGCAGATCGCCTGCATGAGCTTATTGAAACTATGAAAAAAGGCTCAATTGAGCCTTTTCAAATTAAGTTTATCAAGACATCTAACATAAAGAGCCAAAAGCCAAAACTTGTTTTGGTTGCAGCAACAAATTTGTGTGATTTAAAATAGGCAAAATTAATCTTCCTATTTTTGAGCAACATATAGAGCCTCAACCATCTTGATACGCCCCTCATCAAGATTTTGGGTCATTGTATTGCCAAAGAGCCTTCCATTATCGCCAAATATAATGTGTGCCCCTAAAGGTGGGGGAGGGGAGTTTATATTTTTTAGTGATACGCTTTTAACCTTTTGCCACCAACTCTTTGCATTTTGGGTTCTATCTTCAATAAAAGTAGAGATAAAGCCATTTTTAGAGGCTGTCTGCTCCATCTCTTCTAAAGAGATCAAAAACGAAATCTCAGGGCAGGAAGCCCAAGGCACAGGAAGGTGAATCTCTTCTTTTTTGTCATCACATCTTGATAAATCATCACCTTTTACTATTTCATGGAGCACCAAGAATCCCCCTGGCTTTAAAACCCTTTTGAACTCAGAAAATGCAGCAGCTTTATCTTTGATGTTCATTAATGTATGCTGGCACCAGATACAATCAAAATAGTTATCTAAAAGTGCTGTATTTGTAATATCTTTGCAGATAAAAGAGATATTTGAAGTCAGTTTAGTAGCAAGGGTAAGCTCCTTAGCAGCATCAATAAACTGCGGAGTCAAATCAAGGGCTGTAACCTCACACCCAAACTCTTTAGCAAGAATACGACTTGTGCCGCCAATACCGCACCCTGCATCTAAAACCTTATCCCCTTTTGATATAGATACACGTTTAGCAAGCTCAATAGTTGCCAAATGTCCGCCAGTGTGAAGCTGATCGATCACAGATAAATCTTTAAGCTCAAGGTTGTTTGTATCTTTTCCAGCTTTAACCAGTGCATTAAAAATTTTAGTTACAAGATCATCAGAACCATAATGTGCTGTAATACCATCTTCTTGCATTAAATTTGCTTCCCCCTTGCCCATTTTTTTATCTAATAAGTGTGATTAACCATAGCATCTACAAGACCTGGTATGGTGTATTCTGTTGCAATAATATCAGGTTTTAGCCCCTCAGCAACTGCGGTATCAGCAGTTATTGGACCTATGCAAGCAACAGTTATACCCTTCATAAGCTGAGTAAATCTATCTTGTGGAAGCAGAGATTTAAAGTTTTTCACAGTTGATGAACTTGTAAATGTAACCATATCAATACCACTACTTTCATCATCACTGCTATTTTCAAGAAGTTTTAAGAGCCTCTCTTTCTCCTCGGTAACCTGCTCAGTAACGTAAGCTGTAACTTCATCAACAGTTGCCCCCATCTTTTTAAGCTCCTCTGGAAGCACTGATCTTGCCTCTTTTGCCCTTGGTAGTAAAATATTTTTCCCTTGAATATCTATCTTTTCACCATCAATGTTTTGCTGAAATGCATCAACTATTGATTCAGCCCTGTAACTTTCAGGCAAAATATCAGACACAATTCCATTGTTTTTAAGCTCCTCTTTAGTAACAGGACCTATGCAGGCACACTTTAGATGCCCCAACACCCTTACATCTTTGCCCATTTTTAAAAGAGTATCAAAAAAGAACTTAACACCATTTACGCTTGTAAAGATAAGCCAGTCATAAGTTTTGATATTTAAGATTGCATTTTCAAGAGGCGAATTATCAGACGGCGGCACAACTTTAATTGTTGGAATCTCAATGCACTCTGCACCAAGTTCTGTAAGTGTTGCAACCAAATCGCTTGCCTGCTCTCTTGCACGGGTTACCACAATCCTTTTGCCATGAAATGGGCGTTTTTCAAACCACTGCATTTTTTCACGCAAAGAGACAACATCGCCAACTACAATTAGTGATGGGGGTTTTAGTTTAGCTTCAGCCACCTTTTGCACAATGTTTTTAAGGGTGCCGCTAACTGTCTGCTGCTTTGGAGTTGTTCCCCATCTTACCAAAGCCACTGGAGTATCAGAAGATTTTCCATTTTCCAAAAGCCTTTGACATATATTTGGAAGGTTTTTAACACCCATAAAAAATACAAGAGTGCTGCCGCTCTGTGCAAGAGTATCCCATCTGATACTACTCTCATCTTTTAAAGGGTCTTCATGCCCTGTAATCAAGGAGACTGATGAGGTATAGTCGCGATGGGTCAAAGGAATGCCAGCATAAGCTGGAGCCGCAACTGCTGATGTAACTCCAGGTACAACCTCAAACGCAACACCAGCCTCAATAAGAGCCTCAGCCTCCTCGCCCCCTCTGCCAAAGATAAATGGATCCCCACCTTTAAGTCGTGCTACCACAAGACCATCTTTCCCCTTACTTACAAGAAGCTCGTTTATCTTCTCTTGGGACATGGTGTGATCCCCGCCTTTTTTCCCTACATATATAATCTTGGCATCTTTTTTGGCGTATTTTAGCAGGGCAGGAGCAGCAAGATAGTCATACACCACAACATCTGCTCTTTTTATGCACTCTGCCCCTTTAATTGTAATAAGTCCTGGATCACCTGGTCCCGCACCAATAAGATAGATTTTACCTTTTTTAAATTTTATCAATTTTTTCTAATCTCCACAAATCTGTTTATGGATTATAATATTATTTTTATGGAACTTTTTGATTAACAGACTTTTCAAGCAAATACATCAATGATGATAAAATTTCACCATCAAGGTTTCTATTATGCAATGTGTAGAGCAGATTTTTATAATAACCATTAGATATTTGATCTTTATCTATTGATAGATGATTAAGAGCTACAAAAATTGAATAGATTTCATTGGCTAATAAAATAGCCTTTGTTGGTCTTATTTTAGGGCTTGTCTGTATTGGACGAAGTTTAATTATCCATTTTAACATAAAGCCCGCTCTTTTATGAGAATCTGCAAATTTAATATTATGAAATTGCTTGACTCTCTCTAAATCACAAAAATAACTCTCAACACAGTGCCGTAATATATAGCCATCTAAAAAAGTCCCTTCCCAAAAATTACTCATCTCTATAAATATTTTTTCCAATGAATATATGCGTTGTATAATTTTTTCTCTTGAAACTCTTTTTAATATATCTTCTGGAATAAATGGACTCATATTATAGATAATACCTCGTCCATTTTTTGTTTAAATTTATCAATACTATTTAATCCTTTAGATAAATACTCTTCTTCATTAAACTCATCATCTGAATTTGTTTCAATCCATGAAGATAGAGATTTAACAGATTCATTTTCCATAATATCTTTATAACGCTCTTCAAGTGTCTCAATAGGTGGTATTAATGACATTGCAATCTCCTATTTTAAACTTTCAAGTATCTCTTTTGCCCCTTTATTAAGAAGCTGATCAGCAAGCTCGTTTCCAATATTTTGGGCAAATTTCAACTGCTCTGATAGCTCTTTATCTGCTATTTTATCCATTGAATGGACTGCACTCTCTTTGATTATCTTAGCCCCATCTTCTGATGCTACAAGCCCTGTTAAAGTGAGTTTAGATGACAAAGCTCTATCAGTTGTGTTTATAAATTTACCAAAACATGCAACAGGGATATGACAGCTCCCCTCCATCTTTTTTAAAAATGCTCTCTCTGCCTCAACTGGAAGCCGTGTGGTTAGATCGTCAAGTTTTGCCAAAATATGAGATATTTTTTCATCATTTTGGCGAGATTCAATACACAATGCACCCTGACCCACTGCTGGCACCATTGTATCTTCATCAAGATATTGAGTTACCCGCTCTGACATTCCAAGCCTGATGAGACCAGCAGCAGCAAGAATAATAGCATCATACTCTCCTGTATCTAACTTTTTAAGACGTGTATCTAAATTGCCACGTATGGAGATTGGATTTATATCAGGGCGAGAATGCTTTATTTGAGATGCACGCCTTAAACTGCTTGTACCAATCTTTGCACCAGATGGCAATCTATCTAAAGGTAGGTTACCACGCGATATGATAACATCAAATGGATTTGCCCTCACTGGAGTTGCACCAACAATTAAGCCATCTGGCAGAACTGCTGGCATATCTTTCATGCTATGAACTGCAATATCAATCTGACCATCAAGAAGCTGCTGCTCAATCTCTTTGACAAAAAGCCCCTTGCCCCCAACCATTGATAAAGGGCGATCTGTTATCTGATCCCCTGTGGTTTTTATCTTTACTATCTCAATTTTTGGGATAGAAACTGGGTTAGAGCTGTATAAACCATCTAATATCTTTTCAATCTCAGATTTTACCCAATTTGCCTGCCAAAGTGCAAGCTGACTGCCTCTTGTGCCTATTTTAATTGTTTTTGTCATTGTTTTATTTACTTCCACAAGTCCCGCAACTTGTTGCTGAACACCCGCTGCATGATGTGCCAGCCGATGATTTTGTTTGAACAGCACCAGCAGCACCTGATGGTGTGATAGATATAAAACCACACGCAGACATCAATTTATCAAGCTCACTGCTGCTGCATGATGGGCATGATGGGGTATCACTGCCAATTACCAATTTTTCAAAAGTTTTGCCGCACTTTTTGCATTTATACTCATATATAGGCATTCTTTATTCCTCTTTTTTCAAAAAAATAGACTTAAAAAAAATATAAAAAATTAAAATTAAATTTTACAATTTGATAAAAACTTATCTTAACTATTTTGCAACCTGCTCTCTTCTCATCTGAATATAGCCATTTTTAAAGGCAACATAAGGGTCTAATGCTGCATCTTTGAGTGTCTCATAATCACCAATTCTAAGGGACACAGCATTTACTACCTCAAGGCTACTAACTGCATAAGTAAGTTCAGTAGATTCAATATAGGTTGTAGGCGAGAGGAAAAAGTCTCCAACTCTTCCTACTGAGTCTCTTAAAGTTGATGGACCAATTAAAGGTAGAACAAGATAAAAACCCTCATTTATTGAGTAGTTCCCTAAGGTCTGCCCAAAGTCCTCATTGTAAGTTTTTATTTTAAATATATATTGAGCAGGAGTTGCAAAACCAACTCCTCCGCCAACAGTATTTATAACAAAACTTTTTGCCTCACAAAGAGCAGCCTCGCCCTTTCCCTGCAAGATATTATTGACAAATCTAACTGGAAAGAGTGCATTGTGGAAAAAATTTTTAAGCCCATTTCTTAACTGAGGCGGAGTTATGAACTTATACCCTTGAGCCACTGGCTTTAAGAGCCAAAAGTAGAGCTTATCGTTAAAAGAGAAGATTGCGTAGTTAAACCAATATAGAGGGTCAGCAACAGGAGCATCATAGCTTGTTGTTGAGCCATACTCATCATCGCCATAAAGATCATCTAACGCATTAAGATCATTGTCTTTTTCTTGGTTATAAACTTTATCTGATTTTATAGATTCATCTGCAAATAGCCATGTTGTTGTTGATGCAACTACAAACCACACTGTCAAAATAGCCACAGTTAATCGAATATAGTTTTTGGTTATCATTGTGCAATTTTCTCCTTTATCTCCTGAATAAATTTATCAGGTGGATCGTTAAATCTTGTTCTATACTGCTCTCTGTAATTACCAACTAAGCTGACCCCTTCAATCTTAACATCATATATTTTCCAACTTTCCCCCTTTTTTTTCATCATTCTGTAGTGAACTGGAGTTGCGATTTTATTGTGAAACACCTCAGTTGAGATCTCTGCCCGCTCAATACCAGATTTCGTTGCATCAATTATCTCTGTTTTAAGGTAGGTAATTTTAATATCGTTAAGGCTTTCACCATCAAGCCTTGCGATATAGGTATTGGCTATTAATTGTGAAAAATATTTAGTAAATTCAGACTGTTGACCACTTGAAAATTGCCTCCAGTTTTGACCAAGTGCCCCTCTTGAAAACTCTTTGAAATCAAAAAAAGCTTCAGCCTTACTTAGCGAAATATCTCTTTTTGCCTCTTTGTGTGATTTGTCTGCAAATGCAGGGTCATTTAATACATCAATAATTGAGTTTACCCCATTTCTTAATACAATCTCAGCCTCAGTATCTGCTGATAGCAGCACTGAAGGGGGTAACCAAACAATAAAAAGAGTTAAGATAGTAAAAATAGCAGTAGATACTTTATTGAATGCTAAGAGTTTTTCCATTGTTTTTTTATCCTTTTTATTTATCATCAGATTTATCTTCTTTATTAAATATATATTTACTAACCAATGCCTCAATATCAATCGCAGATTCTGTGTTAAAGATAGTATCTCCTGAATCAAGCTTAGTTTCAGAACCACCAGGAGAGAGATTAATGTATCTATCTCCAATTACACCTGATGTCTTGACAGATGCCATAACATCTTCAGCTAACTGTATATTTTCGTGGATTCCAAGTTCAACCTTTGCAAGTAGTCTATCTGTATCTAACGATATTGAGATAACATTACCAATCTGAACCCCTGCCATCTCAACGCTTGCCCCTTTTTTTAAACCAGCAACAGAGCTAAAGTAGGCGTAGAGCCTGTAATCATTTTTATTGATAACTTTAATTCCGCCAAGTTCAATTATTAGATATGCACAACATGCAATTCCAATAATCATAAAAATTCCAACGTAAAATTCAATTGATCTTTTTTTCATAAATATTATTTCCTAAGGAAAGATGTTTTTAAATATCCCTACTCCATAAAATCCCCATCTCCGTTAATAAACCTGCCTACCTCATCGTTTGAGTCATAAGCCATTATATCCTCTACACTACCTTGAAATATGATTTTGCCCTTTTCAATCATGGCAACTCTTTGGGCTATCTGAAATATGTCTGGTATCTCGTGGCTTACAACAACTGCAGTAAATCCAAACATCTCTTGATACGATTTGATCATCGCATGAACCCCATTTTTTCTAACAGGATCAAGACCAGTTGTTGGCTCATCAAAAAGAACAATTGATGGCTCAGTAATTAACGCCCTTGCAAGTGCAACTCTCTTTTTCATACCACCTGAAAGCTGGGCAGGATATTTGTTTGATGTTCCTTGAATTTCAAGCTGCTCCATTCTCATTTGAACTTTTTTTTTGATCTCTTGCTTTGAAAAAAGAGATGTTTCAGTGAGCGGAAGGGCAATATTTTCATAAATGGTCATTGAATCAAATAGTGCATTTTCTTGGAACATGTAGCTAAAATTTCTCTTAAACTCCTTTCTATTTTTGCGGGACATAGAGGCTATATCCTCACCCCGAAAGATTACTTTTCCTGAATCTTGATGGATAAGCCCGATAATGTGTTTAAGAAGCACGCTCTTTCCAGAGCCACTTTTCCCAATAATAACAGTTATCTCATCTTCATATATTGAGAGGTTGACACCCTTTATTACATAATTGTTACCAAAACTTTTTTTAACATCTACAAATTTAATCAAAGGAGCTTTCATCTTTAAAATTAGCCTTTTTTATCTTTTTCTTAGAAAAGAGCATTTTACAGCAGCAGATAGGTTATCGCATAATCAAACACAAGAATCAAAACGCAAGAGTTCACAACTGCATTTGTAGTTGAAAAACTCACCCCCTTTGCACCAAAACCGCCTCTGGTTTGAAGATGGGTAAAATAGCCCTGAGAGCAGCAGATAGTTGTAACTACAACAGCAAAAACAAGTGATTTTATAAATCCACCTGTAACATCTGCCATCACAACGCTGTCAGTAACACGATAAATATATATCCCGCCATTAATTCCAAGCATCAAAGAGCCAGTAACATATCCCCCTAAAATGCCAATCACATCAAATAGGGCAGTTAAAAGGGGAAAGCTGATTATAGATGCAACAATTCGAGGGCTAAATATAAATCTAACAGGGTTTATATTCATGGTCTCAAGTGCATCTATCTGCTCTGAAATTCGCATAACTCCAATTTCAGCAGCCATTGCTGAACCAGCCCTTGCTGTGATCATTATTGCTGTAAGCACAGGTCCAAGCTCACGAATGAGCGTCAAAGCAACAGCAGAGCCAAGCATACCTTCAGAGCCAAATTTTATAAGTGTATAATACCCCTGAAGCCCAAGCACCATTCCAGTAAAAATACCAGTTAGCACAATTACAACCATAGATTTTGTGCCAATAAACCATGTATGTTCAATAATTTTAAATATCTGCAACGGCAAGGTGAAGATATGAAAAACTCCAGTAAATAGAAAAATAAATATTCTTCCAATCCTCTCTACCTGCCCAATTGTCCACTGCCCAATATTTTCAATGCTCTTTGTTATCATAAGTTTGCCTGACATTTTTTTGTAGTTTTTAAGATATTTTGGGGCTTATATACTATAAAAGAATTTTTAAGGAAACATGATTCATTTACAAATTTAATGTAGAATGAGATAATCAAAAATATTTTTAGATCAAACAAGAGTTTAACTCTTTAGTTTAAAGGAAATTGTTTTTTTAAATGGGAGCCTTTTAAGGTGAAAATAGATATAAAAATTTTGGGTATTGATGTTGGTTCTGTCTCTGTCTCTATTGCAGGTATTAACTGTGATGATAAATCTATTTTGTGCAGTGCAAGTGCTTTTCACTATGGAAACATACCTCATGCCCTTAAATCTATATTGTCAGCTATAAATTTGAGCCAATTTAGCTATGTTGCTGCAACATCTTCAACACCCGCCACTATTAAAAGGTGTCAAACTTATGATGAGCAGGTTTCAATTATAAGGGCTGCTCGCCATTTTCATAAAAAAGTTGGGACGATTCTTAATGTTGGAGGCGAAAAGTTTAGTCTAAGTCTGTTTGATGATTCTGGTAACTACTGCGGCTCTAAAAATAACACTTCATGCGCCGCTGGAACTGGAAGTTTTTTGGATCAGCAGTCAAAACGACTTGCACTATCAAGCCCTGCAGAACTAAGTCAAGCTGCCTCTGAGAACCGACTTAAAATTCCAGATATTGCAACTCGCTGTGCTGTGTTTGCAAAGACTGATCTTATCCATGCACAGCAAGAGGGGTTCTCTGTTCCTCAGATATGCGATGGTCTTTGCAAAGGTCTTGCAAGAAATATCTACAACACTCTATTTACAAATGAGGCGGTGAACAAACCAATTATTTTTTGCGGAGGAGTCTCTAAAAATAGCTCAGTTAAAAAGCATCTTACTGCTCTTATTCAAAAGAGTCAGACAAATGAGCTAAATCTAAATGGTGAAGATAACACAGAACATCTTGTCTGTGATAACTACTCACACCTTTACGGTGCAATTGGTGCAGCCCTTTCTATGGCTGATGATCTGCAAAACATTAAAAATAGCAATACAAACAACGATGCCTCCTTTGATACTAAGTTTGCTCAATTTAGTATCACAAATTTAAACGATCTTTTGGTTGAGCAGGAGAAAAAACAGAAATTCTTTTACCCTGAATTGACCCTTACACTATCTGATTACCCTGATTTTAAAGGTTTTAAGAGCTACATAGAAGATGGTGTAGAGATAGATATTTACGAAAATCCAGAAATTTTAAAAAATAGCTCTAAAATTGATAAATCTGATGAATCTAAGACAGAGGCTATATTTTGTTATCTTGGTCTTGATGTTGGCTCAACCAGCACAAAAGGTGTGATAATCACGGAAAAAGGGGTAGTTTTAGCAGGCTTTTACACAAGGACAGCTTCAAGACCAGTGCAGGCGGCTCAAGCAATCTTTAAATCTATTGATAATTTTATATCTGACTACAATTTAGATATTAAGATAATTGGGTGCGGAACAACTGGCTCTGGAAGAAAGCTATCTGCTGGAATAATAGGGGCTGATTTAGTTTTAGATGAGATAACAGCACACTCAAGAGCTGCATACGAGCTGAACGCTCAAGTCGATACAATAATAGAGATTGGTGGGCAAGATGCAAAGTTTACAACCATGAAAAATGGAGTTGTAACATCATCATTTATGAACACTGTCTGTGCTGCTGGAACTGGAAGTTTTATAGAGGAGCAGGCTCTAAAACTTGGCTGTCCTTTATCTGAATATTCATCAAGAACTGAATCTGTTAAATCTCCAATATCAAGCGATAGATGCACGGTATTTATGGAGCGTGATATGAACCACTTTCTATCTGAAGGTTATAGTATAGATGAGGTTCTTGCATCTGCTCTCCACTCTGTTAGAGACAACTATATGACTAAAGTGGCAAATGAGGCAAAAATTGGGGATACAGTTCTATTTCAAGGTGCAACTGCAAAAAATAGAGCACTTGTAGCAGCGTTTGAGCAGAGGTTAAAAAAGCCGATTCATGTCTCTAAATTTTGTCATCTTACTGGCGCACTTGGAGTTGCCTTAACAATTAAAGATATGCAGACACAGGTTGCATTTACCATTAGCGATGAGATGCCACCTAAAAGTAAATTTAGAGGATTTGAGCTCTGGAGTCGTAATATTCCAGTGCGTCAAGAGACATGCCATATCTGCACAAATAGCTGTAAACTTACCATTGTTGAGATAGATAACGAAACTGTTGCTTTTGGTTTTCTTTGTGGCAGAGATTATGGCACTGAGCACTATGTGGCAAAAGAGGATAATTTTCATCTTCTTAAGGCAAGAAAAAAGGCTGTTACCCTACCTTACCCTTACAAGATTCAACACACATTTACCATTGGCATTCCAGCAGCACTTCATCTTGTTGAGGATTTAGATTTTTGGAAGATTTTTTTCAACTATCTTGGGATTAAAACCATCAGCAGCGAGCGTATGAAATCACCTGTAACTCGTGGTCGATCTCTTGCCAATGCAGAGTTTTGCACACCAGTTACATCAGCTCATGGTCATGTTGATTATCTTATGCAAAAGGCTGACTATGTTTTTCTCCCCTACTATTTTGAGAATAAAAACAGAGAAAAAGGGGGCAGACGCCAATATTGTTACTACACTCAATATGTACCATCTGTTATTGCTGCACTTGCCAACATAAAAGAGGAGCGGTTAATATCGCCAGTTGTAAAAGACCTCTACACCAATTTTTATACAAAAATAGAGCTTTATAGAGCTTTAAAAAAGATTGCCAATTCAGATATTAAACCATCTGATGACTCAATAATAAGATTTTTTGATGACTCTATTATCAGCTTTTTTGACATTAGCTCTGCCTATGATAAGGCTATGGAGTGGAAAAAAGGGGCTGAAGGTCAGCTTAAAACACTATATTTAGATGAAATAAAAACAGCAACAGATATTAATGTCCTTCTTGTTGGCAGAACCTACACAATCATGTCGGAATCGTTAAACAGCAAGATTCCTGATATTTTTTCATCACTTAACATAAAGAGCTTTTTTCAAGATATGGTCAATTTTGAGGCTTATGATTTTACAGAGATTGAGCCTCTTTTAAAAGAGATTCATTGGGAACACGCATCTAATATCTTAAAGGCAACAATTATTGCAGCAAAGAGTGAAAATCTCTTTCCAGTCTATGTAACATCTTTTAAATGTTCGCCAGACTCATTTGGAGTTGACTATTTTAAGAAAATTATGGAGGCATACGAAAAGCCCTATCTTGTTCTTGAGCTTGATGAGCACGATTCAAGTGTTGGATATGAGACCAGAATTGAGGCTGCTGTAAGGGCATTTAAAAATTTTAGACAACATGGCAGGGTAAAGCAAAATCCAAATCTTGAGCATATTAACCCTAAAATTGAGACAACATTGTCTCCTAAAATAGCTTTGCCTGATAATCCACTAACTTTCAAGACAACTCTTTTTGGTAAAAAAGTTATTGTGCCAAATTGGGATTCTATCACCTGCTCATTTTTAGCCGCAACTCTTAGAGGTGAGGGTTATGATGCTATTTTGATGGAAGAGACTGATGAGACAATCAAACAGAGTCTAAAAACCAATACAGGTCAATGTATCCCTTTAAATGCAATTGCAAGCGGCTATATCCAGACCATTTTAAACCAAAACCTTGATCCTGAAAATTGTACTCTTTGGATGAGTAAATCTGAAATATCGTGCAACATAAAGCTCTATCCTCACCACATTAAATCTATTCTTGCAGGATTTAACAAAAATAGCGGACAGAGTCAGGAACAAAACCGTAAGGTTATGGATAGACTTGAAAGAGCTGGAGTTTATAAAGGAGAGTTATCGTTTAGTGAAATCTCTGTTAGAGCTGCCTTAAATGCCTATTTTTCATATATGTTTGGAGGTCTTTTAAGGGCGTTAGGGTGCAAAATAAGACCTTATGAAAAGGTAAAAGGGGAGACTGACGAGGCTATCAAGCAGGCTGTGCGAATTTTAAATTTAGCGTTTGAGGGCAGAACAACAAGAGAAGATTCCCTTAAAATTGCTCTATCTCAATTTGAGACCATAGAGACATTTCCAAGAGATAACCGTCCAAAAGTTGGTATTTTTGGAGATTTTTACGTAAGAGATAATGATGTGATGAATCAAAATTTGATTCACTTTATTGAAGAGCATGGAGGAGAGGTTATAACCACTCCATACTATCGCTTTGCCAAAATGATTGCTGAATCATACTTTAAAAAGTGGTTTAAAGAGGGAAAATACTTTAACCTCATAGCCAACAAGGCTATTTTAACTACAATGACACAGTTTGAAAAGCGTTACTACAGATGTTTTGAGCCTTTTTTTAATGAACCAGATCACTCCTACACCGATGATTTTAAAAGCGTGTTGTCAAATTATGGGCTGTTACCTGAACATACTGGCGAGTCAATGGACAATATCTTGAAGGTTCACTACACAACAAAAAGACATCCTGATCTTGCACTGTTTGTCCAGACAAGCCCCTCATTTTGCTGTCCAGGGCTTGTTACTGAGGCAATGAGTGCAAAGATTGAGCGTGTAACTGGTGTGCCTGTTGTTAGCATAACCTACGATGCTTTAGGCGGAAATAAAAACAGGATAATTATTCCATATCTTCACCAATATCAAAAAGCAAATAGAGCTGTATCAGCTACTTATCCTTTCTCCAGATATTGATAAATCTTTTCTGAAGAATAACGGGCAGATAGGGTTCAAGTTGAGAGTTATGCAAAACAAAGTTGTGTTGAAATCTCATTCTGCCCACATCAACAAGGTTTTGAGTATCTAATATCCTTATGTATTGCATGTAATATTCATCATAATTTTTAATATACACAGGCACTCTTGTCTCTATCTCAACAAAATTATCCCTTGTGTATTTAGAGAGCGATGAGAAGCTTTCTAAATAGAGGGCAAGATTGCTCAAATATCTTACAACAACTTGCTCAGTATAATACTCTTGAAGTTTAAATAGCCAATAGAACCTATTATCAATAATTGAGTCTTGATACGTATCCATTTGAGCCAAAAACTTTTTAACAGAGCTATCATGTTTTTTTAGTGCAGATTGCATCTTACCAATAAGAGTGAGAACCTCATCTATTTTTGTAGGGCTTGTGATGCCCTGCATATCCTCAAGCTCTAAGGTTAAATCATTAAGTTGAGTAACAGAGTATTTAAGATCATCTGTAAATACCAAAATCTCTTTTATATCTTCTGAGTAGCTCGCATACATAATCTTATCTTTGAGTCTTGAATAAAGAAAATACTCTCCAATACCAACCAAAACAGATATCAGCACAAAAATCGCAACTGGAATCAGGCTTTTTCGCTGTTTTGTTATAATAATGTAGTATATTATTGTTATAGGTGCAAAAAATATAACAGCAGCCCACCATCTTGGCATCTGCTCTTTTTCTGAATCAATATAGACAAATACTGAACAGATAAATGCAAATAGAAAATATACAAAAAACAAATAAAAATCTCCTTTAGGGTAAGTTTAAAAAAGATGCTACATTCCACTCTACACCGTCAGAGTCGAGCGTGATCGCACCATTTAAATCGGTTCTAAATATTTTGATTTCCCTTTTGTTGTATCTGTTTATCACAACATCTCTTGGAAATCCAAAACGATTTTGCCACCCGCAAGATATAACCACAAATTTGGGGGCAACATTATCAAGAAAAATATTAGAGCTTGAGGTAGAGCTTCCATGGTGCGGAGCAATCAATATATCAGATTGCAAATTTTTGCCATACTTATAAGCAATATTACTTTCTGTCTGTGCCATGATGTCCCCTGTAAAAAGGATTGATGTCTGGTTAAATATGAGCTTAAAAACTATGGAGTTGTTATTAAAATCTTCGCTCTCCTCAACCTCTTTTTTATAACTGCTTTGAGATGAGATTAAATTGTGTGAGCATGGTTTTAGCGGGTGAAAAAAGTGAATCTCACCACTTCTGCCCATTGTAATTGGCTTTGTATTATCATCAACTATAAAAAACTCTACTCCAGACCTTTTGGCTTGGGCAATAAGGTTGTGATAATGGGTTGAATCTCTTGCATCGCAATTTTTAATAAGTCGTTTTACCTTAAAATGTTCAATAATATAGACAAGACCATTTAAGTGATCAGCGTCTGGGTGTGTTAGCACCACTGCATCTAAGCTCATGATTTTTTGCTGCCAAAGCATAGGGGCAATAATGCTCTCTCCAGTATCAAATTTGCTCGAATATGAAAAACCTCCGCCATCAACTAAAATGGTTTTACCCATTGGCATCTTGATTAAAGCTGCACTTCCTTGACCCACATCTAAAACAGTAATAGATAGGTTTTTATTAAAAAATCGCCCTTTAACCTCGCTATATTCATAAATTAGAGCTGTTAAAAAACAGATTAGTGCTACTGATAATCCAATTTCGAATATTTTTTTTGATACAACCCCTTTTTCTACCCCTTTCTCCCCAATTTTTAATGATTTTACAGCAACAAATAAAGAGATAAAAAATAGGTAATAACAGCCAATCTCAATAAGATTTGGTGTAAAAGTTTGAATGTAGCTAAATGGTAGCTGGGCAATTGATTTAATAATTGCTACTGACGGATTAAGTATCAGCTCTGCAAATTTAAGCAAACTTTCTGACAATAGAGGTGAAATTAGATAGCAAAAAAGAGCAGTAAGTCCAAGTGGTAAAACAGCAAATCCAACAGATGGGATAAGGATTAGATTTGTAAGAAGCCCTGAAAATGAAGAGATATTAAAATAGTGCATCACTAAAATTTGCGTTCCAAGAGTTGCACAAAAAGATATAAAGATAAAGCTGACAAAGGTTTTGAAAATAGGGCTTTGAAAAAGCAGTTTCAATCTTTCTACAAATCTGCCCTTAAATCTGCTATTTAGCATCTTGTTAATTACTGGTTTATATTGGGCTGATAACGATAAACCCATCAAGATAAAAAATACAGCCCCAAACGATAGCTGAAATGAGACTGTAAAAAGAGATAATGGCTCAAAGAGCAAAATCAAAATTCCAGCAGCTGCAAGAGAGTTAAATGTATTGCTCTCACGCTCAACTACTGCTGCTACCATAAAGATAGTAACCATTATCACAGCTCTTTTAGTTGCCTCAGAAAATCCAGATAAAAGAGCATAAATTAAGATTGGAAAGATGGTTAAAATTGCAGCCCCTTTTTTGGTCCACCCTTGAATTAGAATCCATTTTGAACATGAGAGCAAAAAATTAAACAGATAAAAAAAGAGGGTTGCAACAATAGAGAGGTGAAGACCTGAGATTGCAAGAATGTGGCTTGCTCCAGTTTTAGCAAAATCACCCCTTAACTCTTTTGAGATAAAATCTTTATTGCCTACAATCAATGCACATAAAATAGCAGCAGAGTCTTTATCTTCAATATTTTTAAATATGTGGCTGACAAAATTATCTCTTAATCTTTTGATACTAAGTTGAAAATTATTAATAGCAATACCAAGCAAATTAGATAAATTATAACTGTTAGAGGCAAGAGTATTTATGTTTGAGATTATAGTAACATCTTTGCCATTTACATTAATTCTACCCCATAAATCTTGCTTTTGCATATATCTTACATAATCAAACCCGCCTGGATTATTAAAGTTTCTAAGGGCATTTATCTTTGCGTTAAATTGAACAATATCCCCATTTTTGTAGTCTAAAAGAGGATTGTAGATGCTCATCTGCACCAACCCCTTAATCTGTTTGGCTTCTGGTTTTATATTTTGTCCATTTATGCTTTTAACTAAAATATTAAATCGTATCCGCTTATCAAACTTGCTATATTGATTCTCAAACTCTTCAGGCTCAGATGCAACAATGGCTGTAATATTAAAAGCTCCTTTATCGGCAAATTGTGAGATGTGATTTTGTGGAGGGCTAAAAAATAGGTCTGAAAAGCTCTTTTCACCAAAAATATTAAGATAGTTAAAAGCAGTAATACCAATGCAAATAGAGATAAATAGGGGAATAAGTGGTGGGATTTGATATTTAAGAAGGATTTTCACTTAAAAACTGCTAAATATTTTTCTTGTTGTGCGAATAAGCCCATTAGAAATCAACACCGTCTTATATTTGCACCAAGAGATGAAAATTTTTTTTCAATTGATTCATAGCCTCGATCAATGTGATAGACTCTGTTTATTGTTGTTGTGCCCTTTGCAACAAGTCCAGCAATAACAAGAGAGGCACTTGCACGCAAATCTGATGCCATAACTTGAGCACCGGATAGCGATTTTACACCTCTTACCATAGCGTAGTTGCCTCCAGAGATGGAAATATCAGCTCCCATTCTTTGCAATTCGTTTACATGGATAAATCTATTTTCAAATATAGTCTCATGGACAACGCTGTTACCATCAGCAATTGACATTAAAACCATAAATTGAGCCTGCATGTCAGTTGGAAATCCAGGGTATGGCAAAGTTTTTATATCTGTGCTTTTTATATTTTCTACCCCTTTTACCCTTATTCCATCATCTGTTATCTCAACTGATGCTCCGCTCTGTCTAAGTTTGCTAATTATTTCGCCTATATGTTCAGCTTTAGCCCCTTTTATTAGAACATCACCTTTGGTTGCAGCAGCAGCAACCATAAAAGTTCCAGCCTCAATTCTATCTGGAATCACATAAACTGTGGCAGATTTAAGAGATTTTGTCTCAACTCCATTTATTTTTATAACAGCAGTTCCAGCACCAGTTACATCAGCTCCCATGCGATTTAAAGCATCAGCAAGGGCTGTGATTTCAGGCTCTCTTGCACAGTTTCGCAACACAGTTGTTCCAGTTGCAAGGGTAGCTGCCATCATAAGATTTTCAGTTCCAGTTACAGTTGGAATATCAAAGTAGAACTCATTGCCTTTAAGTCTGCCTTCTGTTGTTGCCTCAATATATCCATGCTCAATAGATATTTTTGCACCAAGTGCTTCAAGCCCTTTTAGGTGAAGATCAACAGGTCGTGCTCCAATTGCACACCCTCCAGGGAGCGACACTCTTGCATGTCCAAATCTTGCAACTAAAGGTCCAAGAACAAGAATTGATGCCCTCATTTTTCTTACAAGATCGTATTCAGCCTCAATTTTATGGATTGGAGAGGCATCAATTCTCACCCTTGAGCCACTACTCTCTATGTTTGCTCCAAGGTCTTGAAGAAGTGATTTTATGCTTTTAATATCCATAAGATCAGGAATATTTGTGTAATCCACAGCCCCTTGAACTAAAATAGATGCAGCAAGAAGTGGCAGAGCTGCATTTTTAGCCCCGCTTATTTGAACTGTGCCATGTAAAGGTGCCCCGCCTATTATCTCAATTTTGTCCATTTTTGAATTGTATTCCTTAAAAATTTTTATGCCTAATTATTACAACACAACGTTTATGTCTCTCAAACGGCAAAAGGTATTCAGATACCTTTACATTTAAATCTTTTCGATTAATAATCGGGGCAAGCTCTTCAGATTTTAGCTCCCCTTTCATGGCAATTATAGTGCCGCCATCTTTAAGCAGAGCCAAAGCCATCTCTGTAAATCTATTTAGAGCTGTAAATGCCCGTGAAATAACAAAATCAAACTGATTGGCGTAATCTTTCTCTTTTCCAAGTGCTTCTGCACGAGCGTTCACTGCTATTATTCTGCTTAGAGAAGTTTGCGTTATAATATAGTTCAAAAAATTAACCTTTTTTTGTGATGAGTCTGCCATAAAAACATCACATGAGGGTTTTACAACCTTTAGAACCATACCCGGAAATCCACCACCAGAGCCAAGATCGATTAACTTTGAGCTATCTGAAATTAGTGGTGCAATTGCAATTGAGTCTATAAAATGTTTTAGTGCAACATCAAATGGGTCAACAATGGCTGTGATATTGAATTTCTTGTTCCATTTTATCAACTCTTTGGCATGAAAAGTAAGAAAATCAAGCTGCTCTTGAGTGAGTTTGACTCCGAACTCTGATGCTCCAATCTCAATGATCTGCTGCCAATCCTTATTAAATGTTATATTGCTTAGAGGTTGCTTAATAGTCAAATTCAATTCATCTTGCCCATTGTTCATTTAAATATTGACACATCACACCATTAAAATTATAATTAACAGATTTTTTTAAGATGTTAATGATACACTTAATTTGCTAATTTTAGCAGGGAAAATATCATAAGTCAAAGGACAAGTTTTTATTATGCTTAAGGATTTAAAAAGAGTAAGAAATATTGGAATCAGTGCTCACATTGATTCTGGTAAAACAACACTGACTGAAAGGATTTTATTTTACACCAATCGTATTCACCAGATTCACGAGGTCAAGGGCAAAGATGGGGCTGGTGCTGTTATGGACTCTATGGACCTTGAACGTGAACGAGGCATAACAATTGCATCTGCTGCAACGCACTGCGAATGGAATAAACACGATATAAATATTATTGATACACCAGGTCATGTTGATTTTACAGTTGAAGTTGAGAGATCGCTCAGGGTGCTTGATGGCGTTATTTTGGTTCTCTGCTCAGTATCTGGCGTACAGTCCCAGTCAATCACAGTTGATCAGCAGATGAAGCGGTATCAAGTCCCTTGTATTGCATTTGTTAATAAGTGCGATAGAAGTGGTGCTAACCCTTATAGAGTTGCAAAACAGCTAAAAGATAAACTTGGGCACAATTCAGTTTTGATGCAGATTCCAATTGGGCTTGAAGATAAACTCAAAGGTGTAGTTGATCTTATCTCAATGAAGGCTCTCTATTTTGATGGCGATAATGGCGAAAATGTTATTGAAGAAGAGATTCCCGCAGAGCTTAAAGATGAGGCTCTACAAAAACGTGAAGAGATGATAGATGCTGTCTCTATGTATTCTGACGAGCTTACAGATGCTATTTTAGAAGAAAAAGAGATTACTGATTCAATGGTTATAGATGCTGTAAGAAGAGGCACAATCGCAAGAGAGATGACTCCAGTTTTTATGGGTTCAGCCTACAAAAATACAGCAGTACAGCCTCTTTTAGATTCAGTAATCAAATTTTTGCCAGCTCCAATTGATATTAACAATGAGGCGATTGATCACGACCATAATGATGAGAGCGTAACTTTAACAAGCGATTTTGATAAACCAACCGTTGCTTTAGCCTTTAAATTAGAAGATGGTCAATATGGACAGCTTACCTATATTAGAGTCTATCAAGGTGGTTTGAAAAAAGGTGATACCATAGTCAATAGCCGTGATGGTAAAAAGGTTAAAGTTGGCAGATTAATCAGAATGCACGCTGCTGAAATGGAGGATATTGACGAGATTCCAGCAGGTCATATTGGGGCTATGTTTGGGATTGATTGTGCTTCTGGCGACACATTTGTAAGTCCTGGAATTAACTACTCAATGATTGCTATGCACATCATGGAGCCAGTTATATCTCTTTCAATAAATCCAGTTGATAACAAGTCGCAAATTAACATGTCTAAGGCTCTTAATCGCTTTACAAAAGAGGATCCAACTTTTAGAACCTATGTCGATAAAGAGACCAACGAGACCATTATTCAGGGTATGGGTGAGCTTCATCTTGAGGTCTATATTGAGAGGATGAAGAGAGAATATAAAGCAGAGGTTATCACTGGTCAGCCACGAGTTGCCTACAGAGAGACTATCACGCAAAAGGCAGAGTTTAACTACACCCATAAAAAGCAGACTGGTGGTGCTGGTCAATATGGAAGGGTGTCTGGCTTTATTGAGCCTTGTGAAGATGAGTTTGAGTTTGTTAATAAAGTTACTGGTGGAAGGATCCCAACCAACTATATTCCAGCTTGTGAAAAGGGTTTTGCGGGCTGTATGGAAAAGGGTCCAAAGTTGGAGTTTCCAGTTACTGGAGTTAGGGTTACTCTAATGGACGGTGCATACCACGCTGTTGACTCTTCTGATATGGCATTTCAGGCTGCTGCAAGGGGTGGTTTTCTTGAAGGATATTTAAAAGCCAAACCAGTTATCCATGAGCCAATTATGAAGGTGGTTATTGAGACTCCTAATGAGTTTCAAGGTGCCTGCATGGGGCTTATCAATCAGAGGCGTGGTATTATTTTAGGCTCACAAGAGGAGGGGGTCATGTCTGTTATTGAGTCTCAGGTTCCTCTCTCAGAGATGTTTGGGTTTTCAACCATACTTCGCTCTGCAACTCAAGGAAAGGCTCAATTTACAATGGAATTCTCTTCATACAAGCAGGTTCCTCAATCTGTGGCAGATGCTATTATCAAGGCAAAAGAAGAAGATAAAAAGAAAAAATAAGAAAAAAAGAGAGGAAAAGATGCTGAGAAAAGATTTAATTCAAAAAAGCCCTGTTACCCAGATTTTAGGTGATGAATATTTACAGCAGGGTAAGTTTGGGGCTGTGATCTCCAGAGCTGGTGTAGGTAAAACGCAATTTCTTGTGCAGATTGCAATCTCAATGCTTCTTGAGAGTAAAAAAGTTATTCATATAAGCCTTGATGATCCTATTGATAAGATAAATGTGCGTTATAAAGAGGGTTATACAAATCTTATTGATAACGTAGGCTACATTGATCCTCAAAAGGCTGCCAGACTATGGGAAGACCTTGCTCCATGCAAATTTGGCATAACCTGCCATGAGAACACCTTTAGCCCTAAAAATATTAGGGACTATCTTATGAGCCTTAAAAAGAATGCCCTTGAGATGCCAGCACTGATAGTGGTTGATGGTCTTGATTTTGATGTAGATTGCTCTGTTGTTCTAAGCGTGCTATCAGAACTTGCATCTGAGTTTTCAGTTGCTATCTGGTTCTCCATGAAGAGTCACAGAGAGGAGCCATTTACTGAAAGAGGATTTCCTATTCAGCTTGACAGAGTTGAAGAGCGTTTTCAAAAAGCTCTATATCTTCAGCCCAAAGAGGATAAGATTGAGGTTGTAATCCTAAAAGATGGGGCAAAGATGAATGAGAGACACCTCATTGAGCCTGCAACAATGATGCTTGTTTCAAATATAGCTTAAACTAAAGAATTAGTAGGGGTGTACGTGTTTACACCCCTTTTTATATTCTACTACCCCCCTAAATATGCCTTTTTAACATCAGGATTGCTCAAAAGCTCGCTTGCTGTGCCGCTTGCAACAATCTCTCCAGTATCTAAGACATATCCACGATGGGCAAATTTCAGGGCAAGATTTGCATTCTGTTCGATCAATAAAATGGTCATACCCTCCTCATTAAGCTGCTTTAATACCCTAAACATATCATACATCAAAAGCGGAGATAGCCCCATGGAAGGCTCATCAAGCAGTATAAAATTGCAACTTGTCATTATAGCACGGCTAACTGATAACATCTGCTGCTCCCCCCCGCTTAAAGTCTCGCTTCGCTGATGGCGTCTTTCTGACATTTTAGGAAAAAGAGCATAGACCCTTTCATAATCTTTTTTAAGAGACTCATCTTCAGCCCCTCTTGAGTAGGTGGCAAGTTTAAGGTTCTCCTCAACTGTTAAATTACCAAATATGTGCCGCCCCTCTGGTGCTAAAGCAATATTGTAATCAGCCACTATTGAGTGTGCAGGAACATTTAATAGACTTTTACCGTTGTAGAGAATATCCCCGCCTGAAACTTTAGAGCCTTCAGGGGGTGGCACGCGTGTTATAGCATGAAGAGTTGTAGTCTTACCAGCACCATTTGCACCAATTAGGGTTACAATCTCACCTTTATCAACAGTAAACGAGATGCCGTGTAAAGCCTCAATATTTCCATATTTCACATATAAATTCTTGATTTCAAGTAACATCAGATTTTATCATCTCCTAAATATGCTTTAATAACAGCAGGATTGCTCTGAATCTCTTCTGGAGTTCCTTGTGCAATGGTTTTTCCAAAATCGATCACCTGTATCCATGAGCAGAGCGACATAACAACAGCCATCTGGTGTTCAATCATCCATATTGCAATATCAAACTCTTTGTGAATCCATCTTATAAGTTTAATCAAATCTTGAATATCAGAAGAGTTAAGCCCTGCTGCTGGCTCATCAAGCAGCAAAAGCGATGGTTTTACAGAGAGTGCCCGTGCAATCTCAATTTTACGCTGAATACCATAAGGCAAATTTTTAGGTCTTTCGTCAATAAACTGAATAAGATCAAGCTGTTCAAGTAGCTGCATGGCAATATGTTTCATACGCTTTTCATTCTCTATGTAACGCTTATTGCGAGTAAAGAGATCAAAGAGATTGTATCCTAAATTGTAGTGCTGAGAGATTAAAATATTATCTAAAAGGGACATATCATGCCACAATCGTATGTTTTGAAAGGTTCTTGCAACACCCATTCCAGTAACTTTATGGGGTTTTAGCCCATTAATAGCTCTATCTTTAAAGATAATTTGCCCCTGGGTTGGTTTGTAAAAGCCGCTTACAATATTAAAGACAGTTGTTTTGCCAGCACCATTTGGACCAATTAGCCCCATAAGCTCATTGCCTTGAAACTCTGTCTTAAAATCAGATACAGCAGTAAGCCCCCCAAACATCTGGCTCAACCCCTCTATTTTAAGTAATGCCATAAATTATACTCCATGAGATTATAATTGTGATCCCATATCTTTAATAAATTTAAGATGTTATCATTTAAATTCATAATATTTTTTAAGTTTTGGGAAAAAATCAGATAGCTCCCTATTTCCCATAATCCCCTCTGGTCTAAACTGCATCAAGATAACAAGAATTAGGGGGATAATAACCCATTTCAACACCTGACTTAGATGAAATGTATCTGGCACAAGTGGAATAAGATGGATAAGGGTATCTGCTGCTGGTATTATAAAACGGAGCATCTCAATAAGGAGTGTAAAGAGAATTGCTGCAATGATTGAGCCACTCAACGAGCCCATGCCACCAAGATAAACCATAACTAAACACTCGGTTGATTTTAAAATATTGAATGAGTTTGGATTTATGTATCCTAAAATGTGAGCGAACAGCCCTCCTGCAATGCCAGCAAGTCCAGATGAGAACATAAATGCAACCAGTTTCATTTTGTTTGTGTTGACACTCATAATCTCAGCCGCAATCTCATCTTGATGAATGGCAATGATCCCTTTTCCGTACGTAGATGAGACAAATCTGCGAATAAGAAAAACAACAAAATATGTAAAGACAAATGTCCAGATAAGCATCCAAGGCAGAAACGCTACATCTTCCATTGCAAATACAATCTGTTTCATGCCCATAAATCCCCTTGCTCCTCCAAGTGAATCCATGTTTATAAATAGGCTAACAATTATAAAATTGGCTGCAAGTGTTATGATAGCAAGATAATCATCACGAGTTTTAAATGATGGTATGGCAACAAGAAGCCCTGTAATTGCTGCTGCAACTCCACCTATTATCATTGTTACAGGGAAAAACCAGAGTGCAAGTTCTGGTGAAAATATTGGATCCCCAAAGGTCTTGCTGCTTGTAAAAAACATGACGTTAAGTATGGAGGTAACGTAAGCTCCAACAGCCATAAATCCAGCATGACCGCAGGCAAATTCCCCCATATAGCCATTTATAATATTAAAACTTGATGATAATATTATATTGACACCTATGAACATAATTATAGTCTGAACATAAAGGTCTATAATTTCAAAGTATGCGGCAACAACAGTGCATAAAGCAAACGTGGTAAGTAGAGCGGGTACAGAGTATTTTTTCATAAGCCTCCGTTTTAATTCTCTTATATTTTACTACATCTATTATTTTAATAGAGTTTAAATTTTTGTAGATTTTGCAACACCAAAGAGTCCAGTAGGTTTGATTACCAAAATTATGAGAAGTATTGAAAAAGCAATCAAATCTCTAAAGGTTGATGGAAAAACAGCAACAACTAAAATCTCCACAATTCCAAGCAAAAAACCACCCACAAAAGCACCCTTAATATCTCCAATTCCACCCACAACAGCAGCAATAAAGGCTTTCCAACCAATAATTGCACCCATAAAAGGGTCAAGAATAGGATAAGACATGGCAAATAAAATACCAGCAAGACCAGCAAGAGATGAGCCAAGTATAAAGGTAAATACAATAATGGTATCAATAGGAATGCCCATCAGTGGAATCGCAAATTTATCGTATGAGATTGCCCGCATTGCCATACCAATTTTGGTCTTAGAGATAATTGCATTTAGTATGAAATAGACAATTATAGATGAGATGATAACTCCAATCTTTAGGTTGGTCATGCTTATCATGCCAAAATTATAGACCACTTTATCAATAAGCTCAGGAAAACTTTTACGGCTTGCACCTAAAAATGCAAGGTTGCCGTTCTCTAAAATCAGACCGCACATCAAAGCTGTAATAACAACATATAGCCTGTTTGCCCCTTTTCGTCTCAATGGTCTGTATGCGATACGCTCAAGTGTTACACCAAACATCGCAGTCAGAATCATTGTTAAAGGAATTACCAATGCAAGGGTTAAACCTCCAGACAAACTAAGTGAACCCTTAAAAAGAAATATGGCAATAAAGTATGCAATGTAAGCACCCACCATAAATATATCGCCATGAGCAAAGTTAATAAGCCTTAGCACACCGTAAACAAGGGTGTAGCCAAGTGCAATAAGAGAGTAAAAACTTCCCCATTGCAAGGCATTGAATAGATTTTGAATAATACTATCAAGCACGTTCGTATCCCCTTACAGATTTGAGCGTTAATAAATATAAAAAAACAGCAGGGGCACTATCCTTATCCGATCAAGGAGGAGATGCCCCTGCGGTGTAAATGCTCAATATGGTTTTGGGTTCAAAAACAGATTAGACCTTTAATTAATTCTATGGGCAGACAGACTCTGCAAACTCAAATTCGCCAGCATCATTGATCTTTACAACAACAGCACATTTGATAGGATCTCCCTGCTCATCAAACTTCATGTTTCCAGTAATACCTTTAACCTCTTTGATTGCTGATATACCGTTTCTTATTGCCTCACGATCTTTTCTTACATTGCCAGTAAGTTTACCAGCATTCTGGATACCAGCTAAAACAACATTGATAGCGTCCCAAGTAAGAGCTGCAACATCTGCTGGCTGATAGCCATAAAGTTTTTGGTATTTGTCAATAAACTCTTTTGTCTCACCCTTTGCACCAGCAGCCGCATAATGTGTTGTAAAGTAGTGCCCCTTACAGTCGTCACCGCAAAGAGTCATCAATTCAGAGTTACCCCAAGCATCAGCACCCATAAATGGACCTTTCCAGCCAAGGTCGTGTGCCTGTTTTACTATAAGAGCAACCTCATTGTAGTTGTTAGGTAAGAAGATTATATCTGGTTTTGCAGCAACTATCTTGGTAAGCTGGGCACTAAAATCTTGATCTTTATCCCCATAGCTTTCAAATGCAACTACAGCCCCAGCCCCTTTTTTCTTGTTAAAGTCAGCCTGAAAAATCTCAGCAAGATTTTTGCTGTAATCGTTTGAAAGCGCATAGAGAACCGCAGCTTTTTGAGCTTTAAAAGTCTTTATAGCAAAATCTACAGCAATAGGACCTTGAAATGGGTCGATAAATGCTGCACGAAATACCCAAGGGCGATCTTTTGTTGTATCTGGATTGGTTGACCATGGCGAGATCATAGGAGTTTTGTTATCATTAGCAACTTGACCTGCTGGAATTGCCTGCTTGCTTGAATTTGGACCTACTATTGCAAGCACCTGATCCCTTTCAATCAATTTTAATGAGACTGCCACAGCAGATTCAGCCTTAGATTCATTATCTTCATAGATAAACTCAAGTTTGTACTTTTTGCCACCAACATCAACACCACCTTTAGCATTGACCTCATTCATAAGCATTTGACCCGCAAATTTTGACTCCTCTCCAACCTTTGGAATCTCACCTGTCAGAGGAATGTTAAAGCCAATTTTGATTGTATCATCTGCTGCAAATGCTATTGAGGAGCAGATAAAACTGAGCACCACAAAAAGAATTACTGAAATGTAGCTTTTTTTCACAATAGGTCTCCTTTTGAAAAATATTGTTAATCAATTATTTTTAAGATCAACTATTTAAAGATTAAATCATCTTAAATTAAAAATAGCTGATCCTCCGCCTTACTACCAAAATATTATACCACTATTTACCAAGCATACCTTTACGAAGATCAGAATCGCCTTTAAATGTAGAGTCTTCAAGCAGCCATATTGAAAATAGAGCTTTTTTAAAATCAAGTCCCGCAATAGTGGCTACAGATTTATCGTTGTAATATATTGATGTCCCTTTGCCAGGAATGTAGATATATCTCCATAAATCTTTTTCTGCTGCATCAGCAAGATTTTTTAAAAAAGAGTCTATGTTGCTTTTTTGTGCATCATAATTAGCACCAGCACCATACTTAAAGCCATCTGTAAAGACCTCAAGAGTTTTATCTTTTGGCACATCTCTTTTCCATAACATTGTTATTGCCATAGGCTCGTCTGCTTCAACAATTTTTTTAGAGTCCGTGCTCTTTGCCTGAAGATATAAAGCACCCTCATACACCTTAAATCCAAACTTTCTACGTGTGCCACTGCCGTTTAAAACAAGCTCCCCCTTGCCTCCATCAAGCGTTATCTTATCAGCAATTTTTGGATTATCTGCCCCATAGACAGAAGGAGTAGATACAATAAGCATAAAGAGTAAAGATATTGAGATTAAACTCTCTATTTTGAACAATCTCCCAAGTAAACCTTTTTTAACCATTTTTTGATCTCCTTTTAAAATTTTTTTCACACAGACATAAAAAAACACCGTTTTTACTGTAAAAAATAGTTTATGATATTAGATATAGTAAAAGGGGCTGTCAAGAATAAAAATTGCTAAATCCATCTTCTAATACATCTCATATTTTACAAGTCTGCCATCTAATCCACCAGCCTTTAGAGCCATTTTCCATGAGGCTTTAAGACCCATGTTTTTTATATATTCTGGCTCTCCAAAATAGATAAATGCCTTTGAGCCTTTACACTTTTGCTTTAAAAAATCACCTAATTTTTTATAAAACAGCTTTAAATCTTGATCCCTTCCAATCCGTATCCCATAAGGGGGATTTGCAACAATAACGCTATCTTTGATAGATTCAATATCGTTAAAATCCTTAACCTCTAAGCTAACACTGCCCCCAAAATGAATCCCCATTAGATTTGTCTTAGCTGCATTTATAGATTCATGGGATATATCGCTGCCTGCAATCAGATTTGGGCTAATCTCTTTTATATTTGCATCAGCCTCTTTTTTTACCTGCCCCCAAAGCTCAGGATTGTAATCAGGAAGCCTTTGAAAACCAAAGTTTTTTCTAAAAATAGAAGCTGGAATATTGCAGTGCATCATAAGAGCCTCACAAAGCAATGTTCCAGAGCCACACATTGGATCATAAAGTGGAATAGAGCCGTCCCATTCAGAGAGCCTTATAATTGCTGCTGCTATTGTCTCTTGCATTGGAGCTGCAACTGACTCTTCTCTGTAACCTCGTTTGTGCAAAGCACCGCCAGAGGCATCTAAGCTAATATCAGCAAAGTTGTTTCTAATGTGAAGATTTATTATCACATTGGGATTTAAGGTATCGACATTTGGACGTTTGCCTGTTCTCTCTCTAAAGTAGTCAACAATTGCATCTTTAAGACGCAGAGCTGCAAACTGTGAGTGGTCAATATTGCTATCTGATACATTATGAGTGATGGAGAAGGTCATCTTTTTGGATATGAGTAGCTCCCACTTTATCTTTTTTGCATTTTTATAAAGAGTGTCGCTATCGCTGCATGGAAATGACTCAAGAGGTGCAAGCACTCTTGAGATTAGTCTGGTGGTGTAATTTATTTTATAAAAATCTGATTTTTCAGCACTAAAATATATTCCAGTGTGGGCAGGCTCAATATCCCGTGCTCCAAGGGTTTTAAGCTCTTTTACACCCTCATCACTTAGATTTTCTGCAATTTGGGCAAAATATCTTGAATCTTGCTGATACTTAAACCCTGAAGCGTAACGCTGATGCTCTCCAGCCCTTTTTCTTATGACCAGTTTTCCTCTATTTTTGCTCTCTAACATTCTGTATTTATTACCTATATTTTAAGATTTTGAAGTTGTGAGATTAATTTTATTACAGGCAATCAAAGTGCCACCCTGTTTTTGTTTAATATACTCAAAAGCTGCTCTAATAATATCTTTTCTGTTATGGGGATTTTTTAAATTTGATACCATAAAATCTACCACCTCATCTCTATTTTTTGCTTTTTTAACAATATTATTAAATATCTCATATCCAGCCCATGCAAAATCATCAATAAATGGACCAGTTACTGTTGCTGCCCCTGAAGTTATAGGCTCAATAAAGTTATGCCCACCAAGTTGCTTTAAACTTCCACCAACAAAGGCTACAGTGGCAAAACAGTAAGCATTTTTAAGCTCTCCAAATATGTCCCACAAAATAACGCTACCAAATGGGATATTTTTGTTATCTTTATAGGTTAAAAAATGGGTTAAAAAGTTTTGATTATCAATCTCTGATCTTAAAATCAATTTGTGGTTGTTATCTTTAAGAGCTTTTTTCCAAAAATTTAATCTGTGTTGATGGCGTGGAAATAGCCCTATAACCTGATTTGGAAATTTTTTTAAGAGTTGATTTATAATAAAAATGGCATCTTTTTCCTCCTCTTCTCTGATAGAGGCAAGAATAGAAAATGGTAAATTGGCAGGAAAATCAAATAAATTTAACCCGTTAGCAGCTATTATAGTGTCAAACTTCATATTTGGCATTAAACTAACCTCTGATTTTGGGAAAACATCTTTAAATCTCTTTGTATCAATCTTGCTAATTGCTAAAATAGTATCTGGCTCAATCTTACGCCATAGCCATTTAGTTAGCATGTAGTGTTTATGGCTCTTTTTTGACATTCTGCCATTTATCACAACAACTTTAACCCCATTTTGCTTTGCAGCAAATAAAAGTGAGGGCCACAGCTCTGTTTCAATAAGCACAACAACAGATGGTCTTACCCTATGAATCACATTTAACATTAAATCTGGAATATCAAAAGGAAACCATGTGATTTGAGTGTGGCTGTTAGATGATTGGCTAAAACCTGAAGATAACAGCTCAACCCCTTGTGATGTGGTTGATGTGAGCAAAATCGCTTTTAAAGAGTTATTAGATTTTTCACAAAATTTTAGTTGCAAATTTTTGGCAAGATAAAGGGCAAGAGAGCTTTCACCTGCTGAAGCAGCCTGTATCCAAACATCAGCCCTACTAAAATGGTCAGAAGAGAGTCTCTGTTTGATACCCCTTTGCAGTCTAAAATCTCTTTTTAGAATCGGCAGTATCAGAAACCATATTAATCGGTAGAGTTTCAAAAATAAAAATAGTATTGTGCTCTTTTTCATATTAAAGTATGGTCTCACATTTTTTAGATATTGACAATAGCTAACCCTACCTTTGAGATTATGAAATATTCAATTTTTAATATAAAAAATTTAGAACACAAAGATCGTTACAAGGCTCTTTTTTATATTATTTGTGAGCATTGGAAAAGGCTCTTTTTTGCAATGCTCTGCATGGTTGTAGTTGCTGGATCAACTGCTGCATCTGCATATCTTGTAAAGCCTATGCTTGATGATATTTTTGTCAATCAAGATAGTAATGGACTTAAGTTTATCCCTTTGGCAGCAATTACGGTGTTTTTGTTAAAGGGTCTTGCAACTTATGGTCAAAACTACTTGATGAGCTATGTTGGAGAGTCAGTTATAAAGTCATTTAGAGATAGGCTCTACGAACAGATTATTGCTCTGCCGCTCTCATTTTTTCATCAAGAGAAGACTGGAACTTTAATGTCAAGAATCACAAATGATGTTAATATTGTCAAGGCAATGGTCTCAAGTGCAGTTACAAGCCTTCTTCGAGATTTTTTTACTGTAATTGGTCTTACATGCGTTATATTTTACATGGATTGGAGACTTGCTGTTTGGGCATTTTTAATTCTTCCATTGGCATTTTATCCAATTATAGCGTTTGGCAGACGTGTTCGCCGTTTTAGTACAGGGTGTCAGGAGGCAATGGCTGATATTAATGTATTTTTGCATGAGACACTATCTGGGGCTAAGGTTGTAAAGATATTTACAATGGAGGCTTACGAAAAAGAGAGGTTTAGAGGAAAAACTGATCATCTTTTTAGGCTTGAGATGAAATCTGTAATTGCCAAATCTTTATCTTCACCAGTTATGGAGTTTTTAGGAGGGGTTGGAATTGCATTTATAATCTGGTTTGGAGGCTCAAGGGTTATAAACGGCACTTCAACCACTGGAACCTTTTTTTCGTTTCTAACAGCAGTTATGATGCTCTACGATCCTGTTAAAAAACTTTCAAATCTAAACAACGCCATTCAAGAGGGGCTTGCTGCTGTAACTCGTATTTATGATGTGATTGAACAAAAGCCTGAAATTTCAGAGGCTAAAGATGGTAAATCTTACGAGTTGCCATGCTTTAAACAAGAAAACATTGAGATAAGATTTGAAAATCTATTTTTTAAATATATAGAAGATCAAAATAGTGGTAAAAATGGCGATAAAGATGGTAAAGATTCATGGGTTTTACGTAATATCAATCTTAGTGTAAAGCAAGGTGATGTGGTTGCACTTGTTGGAATGAGCGGAGGAGGTAAGACTTCACTTGTCAACCTGATTCCAAGATTTTATGATGTTACAGAGGGCAGAATTACAATTGGAGGGATAGACATCAAGGAGTTTGATCTCTCTTCACTTAGGTCTAAAATTTCGATTGTAACTCAAGAGCCGATCCTGTTTAATGAGAGCGTTAAAGAGAATATCCGTTACGGTCGCCTTGATGCCTCTGATTATGATATTGAAAATGCAGCTCGTGCCGCGTTTGCTCACGATTTTATAGTTAGATTTCCAAAAGGGTATGAGACTATAATTGGTGAGCTTGGCAGCCGCCTCTCTGGTGGTGAAAAACAGAGAATCTGTATTGCAAGGGCATTGATAAAAGATGCACCAATTTTGATTCTTGATGAAGCAACATCTGCACTTGATGTTGAGGCAGAACAGGTGGTTCAAAAGGCTCTTGCTAATTTGATGAAGGGGCGAACAACATTTGTGATTGCACATAGATTATCAACAATAGCTCATGCTGATAAAATTATTCTTATTAATAATGGACAGATTGTAGAGTTTGGCACACATGATGAGCTTATGAATATAGGCGGAGAGTATTTTAAGATGCAACAAAAACGTGCAGATAACCTAAATCGTAAAGGTAGAGCAATGATAGGGGGGAAGATTTACAATGACAATTTCACAACAGCTTCTTGATATTTTGGTATGCCCTAAATGCAAGGGGGAGATATATCTAACTGATAAAAAAAATGGGCTTGTGTGCGAAACCTGCTCTCTTGTCTATGAGATAAGAGATGATATTCCAATAATGTTAATTGAAGAGGCAAAGCCGCTACAAAAATGAGTATTCCAAAAGAGCCAGACCCAGCAAAATTAGTTATAAGTCTTTTTATGAACAACAAAGATATTTTTGATGCTGTCCTGCCTAAACTTGAGACGCTCTTTGGCAAAATAGATATTATTAGTAATTGGTTTGACTTTGATTATACTGACTACTATTACAAAGAGATGGGAGAGCCTCTGTTTCGTAAGGTTGTTGTCTTTAAAGAGCTTATTCATCAAAGCGATTTAGCACAGATAAAAGAGAATACCAATCAGTTGGAAAAAGAGTGGACAACAGCAGGATTAAATAGATCGTTAAACATTGATCCTGGTTATCTTCTGCTTTCAAGATTTATACTTGCAACTGGTAAAGATTACTCTCACAGAATATACATTGGCAGAGGAATTTACGCTGATCTTACCTTAATCTACAAAAAAGGTGGATTTAAATCTCTTGAGTGGACATATCCAGACTACGCATCATCTGAGATGCTCGGCTTTCTTCAAGATGTGAGAGCAAAATATGCTGATAATTTAAAACAGTTTAAGGAAAATCAATAAGTTTAAGGAAAATTCATAGATGATAAAAAGCATGACAGCATACGCAGAGGCATCTTATAGTGAGAACTCTATAAAGTGCGATGTGGAGATACGCTCCTACAACAGCAAAACCTTAGATATTGCACTCTATCTCTCAAGAGCCTTTAGCAGATATGAAGATGCAATTAAAAAGCTGATTGCTGCAAAGCTATCTCGCGGTAGAGTTGAAATTAGGGTTTTCGTTGAGGATCAATCTGAAGATGCAGTTCAGTTTGAAGTTGATCTCATAAGGGCAAAAGCATACTGCACAGCACTTTTACACTTAAAAGAGGGGCTGATAAAAGAGTTCTCAAATAGCCAATTATCAGATAAAAAATCTGCTATTTTTGTCGATTCTGCCATAACAGTTGATGAGATACTTAACGCAAAAGATATGATAAAACCAGTTGAAAATGGTCAAGATAACGATACAGCAATATTGGATACCATCTCTAAGGCTGTAAATAGTGCATTAGAAAGTCTTGAGGCTATGCGTTCAGATGAGGGGAAAAATCTTGCTAAAGACCTTTTAGAGCGAATCAATTATATCGAAGAGTTGTTGCTAAAGGTGCAAGATGAAGCAGCATTAATGCCCCAAATATACAGAGATCGCTTAATGGAGAGGGTTACAACTCTTATGAATATTAACCTTCCAAACAGCGAAAATAAAATTCTTGAAAACCTTATTGATCCAGTAAGAGTTGCCCAAGAGGCAGCTTTTTTAGCAGATAAAAGCGATATTTCAGAGGAGATTGTAAGGGTAAAGAGCCATATAAAGTTATTTCGTGACATTGTATCATCTTTAGAGGCTGGGGGAAGAAAGCTCAACTTTTTGGTTCAAGAGTTTAATAGAGAGTTTAACACAATGGGATCAAAATCTGGTAGAGCAGAGCTATCTCACATAGTTGTTGAACTTAAATCTGAACTTGAAAAGATAAGAGAGCAGATTCAAAATATTGAATAGCATAGAATTAATTTTAATCAGGGATTAAACATCAGATGACTTTTAAAAAACAGGTTAAATCACTTATGGAGCAAGAACTCCTAAACATTGGTTTTGGAAATACCATTGTTGCAGATAAGGTTGTAACCATATTAACTCCAAATACATCTCCAATGAAACGGCTCAAAGATGAGGCAAAAGAGGATAAAAGGCTTATTGATGCTACGCACGGACGAAAGACGAGATCGATTATTGTAACAGAAAGTAACCATGTTATCCTATCGGCTATTCAGGCTGAGACCATTTCGCAACGATATACATCTCTTAAAAAAGGTGAGACAGTAAAAGATAATCAATTAAATCAGTTAGAAGAAGAAGAGGATGAGAGCTAAAAAAAATGGATAGCCAACAAAAGAGCAAAAGGGGCAAAATTTTTGTAGTCTCTGCTCCGTCAGGAGCTGGAAAAACTACGCTTTGCACAAAGATTTTAGATAGATTTAAAGAGCTTGCATACTCAGTTTCTCACACTACCAGAGAGCCAAGAGCAGGGGAAAAAGATGGGGTTGACTATTTTTTTATCACAACTGATGAGTTTAAAAAAAAAATAGAGCAAAATCTATGGGCTGAATGGGCAGAGGTGCATGGCAATTTTTATGGCACATCTTTAAAGTTTATAGAAGATAGCATTGCTAAAGGTAGAGACCTTCTATTAGATATTGATGTTCAAGGTGCAAAACAGTTTAAAGCATCATTTCCAGAGGCTATAACAATCTTTATAATGCCCCCGTCAATTGAGACTCTTCAAGAGAGGCTTATAAAAAGAGGGAAAGACTCTGATTCAATTATTGAAAAACGTGTAAAAAACGCTGCAAACGAGATTGCACAGAGTTCATTTTATGAGCACATTATTGTAAATGATGATCTTAATCTTGCTGAACATAAAATGGTAGAGCTTATAGCATCTAAAATTGAGCAGCAGTTAAATTAAAAGAAAAACATAAAGGATTTAAGTAAAAGGATTTTTTTAAGTATGATGCCTGATGATAAAAAAAATATATTATCATTAATATCTCGCATTTTGGTTTGGGGCAGCCTTTTTGGAGTTTTATATATGCTTCGTTCATTTTTTTTGCTTATTTTTCTAACCTTTGTATTTGCCTATATTCAGGTAAGCATTGTTAGCTATATTCAAAAATGGCGAGGATTAAGAAATAGACAGGTTCGTGTGGTTGTAACTGGACTTGCTCTGCTCTGCTTTTTTATATCTGTTATGCTTTTTTTAATTCCTAGTGTGAAAAAGCAGACTGAGGTCTTTATAAGTCAATTTGGAACCTACATAAATCGAGTGGATCAAGAGATACTAAGATTGAGCCATGAATATCCATCTATAAACAGATTGATTGTGCAGTTGGAGCTTGTAGCTTCAAACAGTGAGTTAAATGGAAATGGTAATCATAAAAGCAGCCCTGATAATTTAGAAACAGCAATAAAAAAGCAGCCAGTTGAAAATGGTAAAAGTTCTCCAGTTATTACTCTTTTACAAAAAATTATTGGTATTGATAATGATTTAAATGCTGTTGGCAACATAAATCAGATACTTGATAATTTTCGTAATATTAGCGGTAAAATTGCATCTATTGGGTCAGCGTTTTTACTTTCACTGCTATTCTCGTTTTTGATTGTGCTTGATTTGCCAAATCTTACGCTACTTATCAAAAGTTTGGAGCAGACAAAACTTAACTTTTTTTATAAAGAGGTTGCTGGCAATATCAGAAATTTTGGAGAGGTTCTTGGCAAAGCCTTAGAGGCTCAACTTTCGATTGCAATTATGAACAGCATATTAACAGCTATTGGACTCTATATTCTTGGAATTGGTAAATATATTGCATTTTTATCAGTTATTGTCTTTTTTTGCAGCTTTATTCCAATTGTTGGGGTCTTTATAAGTTCAATCCCAATCTGTCTGATAGCTCTTCAGGCATCAGGGTTAAACACAATGCTCGTGGCAATTATATTTATTATAATTATCCATCTGATTGAGGGGTATATTTTAAATCCAAGAATTTATGGCTCATACATGAGAATAAATCCTGTTCTTGTTCTGATCATTTTAACAATAGGCGGAAAGCTCTTTCATATTTGGGGGCTTGTGCTTGGAGTTCCAGTCTGTACATATATTTTTGCCCATGCCATAAAAAAAGATGACCCAAAGTTAAGTTTTGATAACAACCAAACAACCAAACCATAATAAATGGATAGGATATGCTGCTTCATAAAAACAATACAATCACACCAGAAGAGTATCTTAATTTAGAGAGGCTCTCAGAGTTTAAAAACGAATATTTTAATGGTGAGATGTTTGCAATGGCAGGGGCAAGCAGGGAGCACAATCAAATATCAAGCAATATTATCAGGGTGTTGGCTAACCAATTGCTTGATACTCAATGCACTGTTTTTGCAAGTGATATGAAGATAAAAATAGATGCAATTGGAAAATATACCTATCCTGATGTTGTTGTTGTGTGCGGTGGTGGTCAATATGAAGATGATTTTAATGATACTCTTCTCAATCCAATTGTAATTATGGAGATACTATCAAAATCAACTGAAGGTTATGATAGAGGCGATAAATTTTACCATTATCAATTGATCGATTCATTTATTGAATATATCCTTATCTCACAAAATTTTTATAGAGTTGAGAAGTTTGTGCGTCAAATAGATGGTACATGGATATACTCAAAATACAATAATCCGCAAGATGTTGTGAAGGTTGAATCGCTAAAGGCTATTAGTCCAATAAAATGTGAGATTACCCTTGAAGAGATATATCAAAAGGTAAATATCAGGAGTCTGTATGAGCTATGAGATACTTTGCGGCATTCACTCTGTTTTAGAGGCTTTAAAGGCAAAAAGACGATCTTTTGAAAAGATATACATCTCAAAAGATCGTTCGCTTTCAAGGATTGATGAGATTATTGAACTTGCTAAAAACTATAAAAATAGAGATAAAAATAGAGTTGGAGCAACTCAATCTAATAAAACAGAAAATATAGATATTGAGTTTGCCTCTGCTGCCCATCTTGATAATTTAAGTAACGGTGTAAAGCATCAAGGAGTAGCTGCAAAGGTATCTATGTTTCCAGTTAAAAAGGCAGAAGATGAGCTTAAAAATTGGGAATTTTTAGACCATTTAACAGCTTATAATAAAAAGTTTATTGTGGTGGTTGAAGGTGTTGAAGATACGCACAACTTAGGGGCAATAATTAGAACTGCTATCTGTGCAGGAGTTGATCATATTGTAATACCTAAGGATAGAGCAACTCAGCCATCTTCGGCTATCTCTCGCATATCTGCTGGAGCTATGGAGCACGCAGATATTCATATTGTTACTAATACTGCTCTATATCTAAGAAATCTTAAAAAAAAGGGGATATGGGTTGCTGGATTAGATGCAGATGGAGAGACTTCGCTTTTTAGCTCTGATCTAACAGATAACATAGCTCTTGTGGTTGGAGGCGAGCATCAGGGGATACGCCCAGTTGTTAAAAAAGAGTGCGATTTTTTGCTCTCGTTGCCACTTGCAAAGGTTGTTGAAGCTGATGCTCCTCCATCATCATCTTTTTCTAAAGAGATTATAACCTCTTTAAATGCCTCTGTTGCCTGCGGTATTGCAATGTATGAGGTGGTGAGGCAGAGAGGTTGTTTAAATTTTAGGTAGTCCTGCAATTAGGTGATGTTTAATGTAGTTAAAGATTCATTATAATAAGGACGACTTCCTTTTATAGCCCATACTCTTCTGGTTATGCTGCCTTGCTGTCCTACTCTGGTTTCATCTTCAAACCAAATATCAACATCTTTTAAATTGATATTTGGGGGGTAGATTCTCTTCTACAAGTTTCATAAAGTTTTTTTTATATGTTTCTTGTGCTTTTTCATCGTATTTTAGATGTACAGAACGGCTACTAATCCACGAAAAACCAAGATGGTGAAGAAGACGATAGACTCCTTGAAGGCTATAAACTGCACTGATTTTAAGAGCTTTAGCAATTTGAACCTGCTCTGTTCCATCTTTTAAATTAGCAAGAACCAAAAGACGAATCCGTACTCTCGAATTGACCTCTTTACGAGCTATTTTTGCAAAATCAAAATCTCTTAAGTTATATTTTTGTGTATTCATCTAAACTACTAAACTTTCGCAGTTATTAATCTTACCTGATTGAATAAGATATCATCTATTAAATCAAATAGTTGATATATGACATCGAGGTCAATTTTGTAAGTAAGTAGTTTGATTG
>JADFZO010000089.1 GCA_015232465.1 Desulfamplus sp. | reverse complement strand
TGTCGTCTTTCCATGATCTATATGACCTATCGTTCCTATATTAACATGCGGCTTGTTCCTCTGAAACTTCTCTTTTGCCATTTTAAATTATCCTCCCTGAAATATTAACAGGACTTTTAATAGACTTAAAAATTTAAAAAATATTTACCATCTAAAGTGGGCAAATGCTTTGTTTGCCTCTGCCATTTTATGGGTATCTTCCTTTTTCTTAACTGCTCCGCCACGCTCGTTATAAGCATCCATTAATTCCGCAGCTAACTTATTTACCATTCCCTTTTCAGAGCGTGTTCTGCTAAACTTAAGCAACCATCTAAATGCAAGTGCCGTCTGCCTTGATGACTTTATTTCGGTGGGAACCTGATATGTTGAGCCTCCAACTCTGCGAGACTTTACCTCTACAGATGGCTTTATGTTGTTCACAGCCTTTTCAAATACACTTAATGATGGCTCGCCAATTCTCTTTTCAACCAACAATAAAGCATTATCAAAAACCTTCTGGGCAACGCTCTTTTTGCCATCTTTCATAATGCAATTTACAAATTTTGATACAAGGTGATCTTGATTTGAAGCACCTTTTCTCAAATGTCCTGATACAATTTTTTTTCTTGCCATACGTATCCACCAAATCCTTAAAAACCGATTCAAAGATCAAAGTTTAGTCTAAAAAGAGACTTAACTTAAATGAGGCACTATTTAGGTCTCTTTGCCCCATATTTTGATCTTCCCTGTCTTCTATCCTCTACGCCAAGAGTGTCAAGAGTACCACGAACAATGTGATAACGGACACCAGGAAGGTCTTTAACCCTTCCACCTCGTACAAGAACAACAGAGTGCTCTTGTAGGTTATGCCCCATGCCAGGAATATATGCAGCAACCTCAAGTCCAGTAGTTAGCCTCACCCTTGCCACCTTTCTAAGAGCAGAGTTTGGTTTTTTTGGTGTTGATGTATATACTCTTGTACAGACTCCCCTTTTTTGAGGACCACCCTTTAAAGCTGGAGTGCCCTGCTTCTTTTCTACTTTAGCCCTTCCCTTTCTTACTAATTGATTAATGGTAGGCATACTTTATAAAACTCCTTAAAGACCTATTCAATTTTTATTATGCGACAAAATAGTGGAGTATTATATATATCCACCATATTTGTCAAGCTTTTTGTGTACCACCAAGTTTATGTTGGTAAATCAAAATTTTATACCAAACACCAATTTTAAGGCAATGTCTCTATGGTAATTCCTCTGTAACCGGGGAAACCCGTCCCTGCTGGAATTAGACGCCCCATGATAACATTCTCCTTAAGCCCCCTAAGATCATCATATCGCCCCTGAATACTTGCCTCAGTCAAGACCTTTGTTGTCTCTTGAAATGATGCAGCAGAGATAAAGCTATCAGTCGCAAGCGATGCCTTAGTGATACCGAGTATCAGAGGCTCTCCTCTTGCAGGCTCACCGCCTTTCATAACAACTTGGCGATTGGACTCTGCAAATTTTACCCTATCAACCTGCTCGTCAGGAATAAAATTGGTATCTCCAACATCAATAACCTTAACACGCCTCATCATCTGGCTAATGATAACCTCAATGTGCTTATCGTTTATCCTTACACCTTGAAGACGATAGACCTCTTGAACCTCATCAACAAGATAGCGAGCTAAAGCTACCTCTCCTTTGATATTTAAAATATCTTGAGGATTGGCACTACCACCAATTAAAGGTTCTCCAGCCTTAACATAATCACCGTCATAAACGCTAAGATGCCTTCCTTTAGGTATCTGATACTCTTTTTTATCTCCAATATCTGTAGGTGTTACAGTTACCTTTTGTTTACCTTTCAGACCTTTAGTAACAGTTACATAGCCATCTATTTCACTCAATACACTCGGTTCTTTGGGTTTACGCACCTCAAAAAGCTCTGCAACACGAGGAAGACCACCTGTAATATCTTTAGTTTTAGTAGTTGCTCTTGGCAGCTTTGCTATAACATCGCCAGCCATAACCTCATCATCTTCATCTTTCATCAAAATAGCATTAACTGGAAGATAATATCTTACAACAGACGAAGAGCCGGGAAGTTTTACCCCCTTGCCATCTTTGTCTTTAATTGTAATTTGCGGTCTTAAAACCTCACCAGTTTTTTCAGATGATTTACCCTCAATAATAGTTCGGCTTGCCTTGCCAGTTACTGGGTCAATCTGCTCCTGAACTGTTGTTCCAACTTCAATATCAGCATAACGAACCTTACCGCTGACCTCTGTAATAATCGGTGTAGTAAATGGATCCCATGTTGCCAACACATCACCAACCTCAACATGATGCCCATTTTTAACTAAAAGTGTAGCACCGTAGATAACCTCCTCTTTAGCACGCTCTCGCCCCTCAGGACCTACAATGGAAAATCCTCCACCTTTTCGATTCATTACAATTTGCTCTGGATTATCTTGATCTGATGTCTTTCTTAAAGCAATCTCTAAATTATCATTAAATTTTATGATACCAGCAACCCTTGCCTTGATCTCAGCAACCTCAACTTTTCGGCTTGCTGTTCCTCCGATGTGAAAGGTACGCATGGTAAGCTGAGTTCCTGGCTCACCAATAGATTGAGCAGCAAGTATTCCAACAGCTTGACCTATCTCAACTGTCTGACCATGTGCTAAATCACGACCATAACACTTGGCACAAACTCCATTTTTCGCTTTGCATGTGAGCACAGATCGTATTCTGACACTTGTAACACCAGCAGCCTCAATTTTTTCAACCATACGCTCATCAAGCTCAACCCCTTTTTTAACAATGATCTCATTTTTATAAGGGTCAATTACATCAGCTTGAACCACCCTGCCAAGAATTCTCTCTCCAAGGCTCTGGATAACTTCCCCTCCTTCAAGGAGTGATTCAACATCAACACCCATCAAAGTTCCACAATCATGCTCAATAACAGTGCAATCTTGTGCAACATCAGCAAGACGGCGGGTCAAATATCCTGAGTTTGCAGTTTTAAGAGCAGTATCTGCAAGACCCTTTCTTGCACCATGTGTTGAGATAAAATATTGCAACACTGTCAGACCTTCACGAAAGCAGGCAGTAATCGGATTTTCAATAATCTCACCAGATGGTTTAGCCATAAGCCCTCGCATACCAGCAAGCTGACGCATCTGATCTTTACTTCCTCTTGCACCTGAGTCTGCCATCATATAAACAGCATTTAAAACATCTTCGGTTGAGTTAGGTCCACCCGGTTTTTTCATAACAGCCATCATGGCATCAGCAATGTCATCTGTGCTTTTTGCCCAAATATCAACAACCTTATTATACTTCTCACCTTGAGTAATAAGTCCCTCAGAATATTGCTGCTTTATATCAAGAACAGCATCTTCAGACTTTCTTATGATCTCCCATTTGCTATCTGGGATTATCATATCGTCAATGCAGATAGATAACCCTCCAAGTGTTGAGTATTCATAACCAATATCTTTTAATCTATCAGCAAGAATAACTGTCTCTTTAAGCCCTATATTTCTGTAAGCATAATCAACAAGGGCACGCACAGCAGATTTATCCATAAGACGATTTACAAGATCAAATGGAATCGTGCTTTTACGCTCATCAACACGAAAAATATTGAGCTGACCACCAGAGTCAATAATATCTGAATATTGAGTCTCTAAAAGATCAAATAGATGGTTTGAAACAGCCTCTGAAACCTGAAATACATTACTAAACTCTTTTCTTGTAAGCATTCCAGTTTTACCATACTTTGGAACTGTCTGAGCATCACAATATTTAGCCCTTACATCCTCAAAAGCCTCGCCGCTCTTTAAATCTTTAAAGGCATTTTGTGCCAACTGGGCAGCAGTTAATCCCCCATCATTATCGCCAGCTTTAATAAGAATACGGCTCAAAGATAGAAGGGTATCACCAGGTATAATCTCCCACAAAAGAATACGACCTGTTGTGGTCTCATGTAGTTTGCCATCAATTCTAACCTTTATTTTGGCATGAAGATCAAGCTCTCCAGAATCAAAAGCAGAACGAACCTCAGAGACGCTGGAAAATAGCGTTCCTGCCCCCTTTTTACCATCTGCACCGCGAGTCATGTAGTAGATTCCAAGAACAATATCTTGCGTTGGAACAATTACTGGTTGACCATTTGCAGGGGAGAGTATGTTGTTACTCGATAGCATAAGAACCCTTGCCTCAAGCCTTGCCTCAAGAGAAAGAGGCACATGAACAGCCATCTGATCCCCATCAAAGTCAGCATTAAATGCTGTGCAAACCAGCGGGTGCAACTGAATCGCCTTTCCCTCAATCAAGATAGGCTCAAATGCTTGAATACCAAGCCTGTGCAGAGTTGGAGCACGGTTTAGCATAACAGGGTACTCTCGAACAACATGATCAAGAGCGTCCCATACAGCATCCTCTTCTCGCTCAACCATCTTTTTTGCACTCTTAACAGTAGAGACAAGCCCCTTTTGCTCAAGGTAGTGGTAAATAAATGGTTTAAAAAGCTCCAATGCCATCTTCTTGGGAAGTCCGCACTGGTGAAGGCGTAAATTAGGACCAACTGTAATAACAGTACGACCAGAGTAGTCAACACGTTTACCAAGTAGGTTTTGACGAAATCGCCCCTGTTTTCCCTTTAAGGTGTCGCTTAAAGATTTAAGAGGACGCTTATTTGTGCCAGTTACAACTCTTCCATGTCGTCCGTTATCAAACAGAACGTCAACAGACTCCTGAAGCATTCTCTTCTCATTTCTGACAATAATATCAGGTGCTGCAAGATCGATTAGCCTCTTTAAGCGATTGTTGCGATTTATAACACGCCTGTAGAGATCATTGAGATCAGAAGTTGCAAACCGCCCACCTTCAAGGGGAACCAATGGTCTTAAATCAGGGGGCAACACTGGTATTGCAGTCATAATCATACGTGTAGGGCTTAAACCAGAGTTTAAAAAAGCATCAACAACTTTAAGCCTCTTAGACATCTTTTGACGCTTTGCAACAGACTTTGTTGTAGTTATATCTTCTCTTAACTCTTTATAAACAGCCTCAAGATCAATACTTTCAAGGAGCTTTAAAATAGCCTCAGCACCAATTCCAACCTCAAAATCATATCCAAACTGCTCACGAGCCTCCTGATACTTTTCATCAGATAAGAGTTGCAGGCGGGTTAGCTCAGTCTGACCAGGGTCAATCACAACATAGGAGTCAAAATAGAGAATCTTCTCAAGATTTTTTAAAGTCAGATCAAGCACATTTCCAATCTTGCTTGGAAGGCTCTTTAAAAACCAGATATGAGATACAGGGCAGGCAAGTTCAATGTGAGCCATTCTCTCGCGGCGAACTTTAGATTGAATCACCTCAACACCACACTTTTCACAAACAACGCCTCGATGTTTCATACGTTTGTATTTGCCGCAGTTACACTCATAATCTTTGGTAGGACCAAAGACCTTTGCACAAAAGAGTCCGTCCCGTTCTGGCTTGAAAGTTCTGTAGTTAATGGTCTCAGGCTTTTTTATCTCTCCATAAGACCACTCTCTAATCTGTTCAGAAGAAGCAAGGCTTATCTGGACACCTTTATACATCTTGGGATCTTTTGGCTTTGCAAAGAAATCGTATATGGTTTCCAATATCTTCTCCTTAATTGTTTGATTCAATTAGATTTATATCAAGCCCTAAACTCTGAAGCTCTTTTGTAAGAACCCTGAAAGACTCGGGCATTCCAGGCTCAAGGACATTTTGACCTTTGACAATTTTCTCATACATACGGGTTCTTCCGCTCATATCATCAGATTTAACAGTGATAAACTCCTGAAGAGCGTGAGCTGCACCATAGGCTTCCATTGCCCAAACCTCCATCTCTCCTAACCTCTGTCCACCAAACTGAGCCTTTCCGCCAAGCGGCTGCTGAGTTACTAATGAGTATGGACCTATTGATCTGGCATGGAGCTTATCATCAACTAAATGGTGAAGTTTGAGCATATACATAATTCCCACAGTGATAGGTTTATCAAAGGGTTCTCCTGTTCTGCCGTCATACAAAATAGATTGCCCAGATGGATTGAGTCCCGCATATTTAATAAGAGCCTTTATCTCCTCTTCTGAAGCACCATCAAACACAGGGGTTGACATGTGGACACCATTTCGATATTGCGATGCAAATGCTACAAGTTCACTGTTATCCATACTATCAACAGCAGCAATAAAGCTCTTTTCACTATCATGGATAACAGAAAGTGGTGAAGCTCCATCAGTTGTATAGTGGGAATCAAAATCGTAATTTACCTTGCCCTCCATTATATCTACCTTTTTTACTGGAGGTGTGGTGAAAATACGTTTAAGACGATCTCGCAACTCATCATATCTCATCTCATCAAGCATATCATCAATCTGACGACCAAGACCGCGAGCCGCACAGCCCAAATGAATCTCAAGTATCTGCCCCACATTCATACGAGATGGAACACCAAGCGGATTTAGAACCATATCAACAGTTCTTCCATCTTCAAAGTATGGCAAATCTTCAATTGGAAGAATCCTTGAGACAACACCCTTATTTCCGTGTCGTCCAGCCATCTTATCGCCAACTGAGAGAACACGCTTCATAGCTACATTGACCTTAATCAGCTTTAAAACGCCAGGTGGAAGCTCATCTCCTTTTTCAAATCTTGATACCTGACTATTAAAATGCTCATTAGCAAGTTTTATCTGCTTATCAGCCTTTTCAAGAACATCATTAGCTGCCTCTGTCTTTGACTCAAGAGATTTTGCAACCTCGTCAGTTGCATTTGGCTCATCAACAGATATTCCAAAAAGATCAGATACAGATAGCTTTGCCCCATGCTCTTTTTCCATCTCACTAAAAATGCTATTTTTGATTATAGTTCCAGATGGAATAATAACATTTTTACCCTTTTTAAGGTGGCTTGTAACTTTGCAACCATCAAGGATTGTCTCTATATGCTCTTTTGCAGTCTCAATGATGATCTGAATTTCGTCATCTCTATTTTTTTCTAATGTAGAAATTTCAAAGTCTTCAATTGATCTGGTTCTCTCATCTTTTGGCAATCCACGTCTTGAAAAGACCTTTGCACTTGTAACAATACCTTCAACCCCGGGTGGAACACGAAGTGATGTATCTTTTACATCTCCAGCCTTCTCACCAAAAATAGCCCGAAGCAGCTTCTCCTCAGGAGAGAGTTGAGTCTCACCCTTAGGTGTAACCTTACCAACAAGAATATCACCGGGTTTTACCTCAGCACCAAGCCTGATAATACCGCTCTCATCTAAATCTTTTAGAGCATCTTCTCCAACATTTGGAATATCTCTTGTTATCTCCTCTTTGCCAAGTTTGGTATCTCGTGCAACAACCTCAAACTCCTCAATGTGAACAGATGTATATACACCTTCCATAACCAAACGCTCACTTACAAGGATAGAGTCCTCATAGTTGTAGCCACTCCACGGCATAAATGCAACCGTTACGTTTTTACCAAGAGCAAGCTCGCCCCTCTCAGTTGAAGGTCCATCTGCAATCACCTCACCCTTTTTAACAAAATCACCTTTTTTAACAATGGGTCTTTGATTAAAGCAGGTGTTTTGATTTGAACGGATAAACTTAGCACCTGTATAGATAGAGACAATCTTATCTGTATCATTTAAAGAGCGATTTTTATCCTTATCTATAAAATCAATATTTTTGACCATTATTCTTTGAGCATCAACATCAACAACAATACCATCATGTTCAGCGACAATTGAAACGCCAGAGTCCCGTGCCACAACACCCTCAATACCAGTTCCAACAAGAGGCGCCTCACTCTTTATTAGAGGCACAGCCTGACGCTGCATATTTGATCCCATCAAAGCTCTGTTGGCATCATCATTTTCAAGAAATGGTATAAGTGATGCAGATACAGATACAAGCTGGTTAGGAGATACATCCATAAACTCAATCTCATTGTTTGGAACAAGCTCAAACTCGCCAGCCACCCTTGCAGAGATGTTATCTTTTATAAATCGCCCCTGCTCGTCAAGCATAGCACTTGCCTGAGCAATTGGGTGCTCCTTTTCTTCAAAGGCAGATAGATGCTTTATCTCTTTTGATACAACACCATCTCTAACAATTCGATAAGGGGTCTCAACAAATCCAAAACGGTTGACACGGGCATAAGTACATAAAGATACAATCAAACCAATATTTGGACCTTCAGGGGTCTCAATTGGACAGATTCTCCCATAGTGAGATGTGTGTACATCTCTTACCTCAAATCCTGCCCTCTCACGAGTCAAACCACCGGGTCCAAGGGCACTCAAACGCCTTTTATGAGTAGTCTCAGATAGTGGGTTTGTCTGATCCATAAATTGAGATAACTGGCTTGTGCCAAAAAACTCACGAACTACTGCTGATACAGGTTTGGGGTTGACAAGATCATTTGGCATCATTGTATCAACCTCCTGCATACTCATTCGCTCTTTGATAGCCCTCTCCATCCTCACAAGACCAATTCTGTATTGGTTCTCTAAAAGCTCCCCTACAGCTCTAACCCTTCTGTTTCCAAGATGGTCAATGTCATCTACAGCACCTTGAGTATCTTTTAGCTGCACCAACTTTTCTGCTGTAAGTAAAATATCCTCTTTTCTTAATGTTTTGACCTCAATATCAGTTTCAATCTCAAGGCGGTGGTTCATCTTCAAACGCCCCACATTAGAGAGATCATAATTTGCTGGTTTAAAAAAGAGATGATCAATAAACTCTTGAGCAACCTCAGCAGTTGCTGGATTACCAGGTCTGAGTCGCCTGTAAATCTCCATTAGAGCCTCAGTACGAGATGAGACCTTATCAACAGCAAGGGTTTTTCTCATAGCATCTGAACTATATGAGTCAATATATAAAATTTTAAAGCTATCAAAACCCGCAGCCTCAACCCTCTCAAGTAGCTCTACAGTTAAAAGTTCGCCAGCCCTAAGAAGTGGCTCTTCTGTTACAGGGTGATATATTGTCTCTGCAGATGCCTTGCCATAAAGCTCATCTTTATCTATTGGGATATACTCAAGCCCAGCATCTTTAAGCTCTTTTAATGCACGCTTTGTAAAGAGTCTTCCCTTTTTTACAGCAACCTCACCAGTTTGAGGGTGAATTACATCATAACTTGCCCTGTGCCTTTTAAGGTTATCAGGATTAAATTTCTTAAAATAAGAGCCATCTTTTTTAATAATAAAATCCTTTTCATAAAAAAGAGTGAGAATATCCTCATTAGTATATCCAAATGCTTTAAATAGTATTGAAATTGGAAACTTACGCCTTCTATCAATACGTATATAGATAATATCCTTAGGATCAATCTCCATATCAATCCATGAGCCACGTACAGGGATAATTCGAGCTGTATAAATAATTTTACCGCTCGAGTGATTTTTACCCTTATCGTGATCAAAAAATACACCAGAAGAGCGATGAAGCTGACTCACAACTGCCCTTTCTGTTCCGTTAATGATAAAAGTCCCCCTTTTTGTCATTAACGGGATATTACCAAAGTATATATCTTGCTCTTTAATATCACGGATTGATGTTACCCCAGCATCTCTATTCACCTCATACACTGCAAGGCGAACCTTTATATTAACTGGAATCTCATATGTCATTCCACGACTTATGCACTCTTCAACTGAGTGTTTTATATCACCAAACGAATATGATACATACTCAAGTGATGATGTGCCTGTAAAATCTTTAATTGGAAAGACGGATTTAAATACAGAGTGAATTCCAATATCTTCTCTGTTTTCAGGAAGGACTTCTCTTTGAAGAAAATGTTCAAATGATGTACGTTGCATTCCTATGAGATCAGGAATTTCAACAACCTTATTTTTACTTCCAAACTCTTTTCTTATTCGTTTGTCTGCAATAGCCTTTGTATTTTGCTCTTTTATCTTTTTATCTGCTATTACGTCTATATCTGATGTCTGCTTGTCTGCCAAGAGGCTCCCGGTCATGGTATCTCCA
>JADFZO010000088.1 GCA_015232465.1 Desulfamplus sp. | reverse complement strand
TAATTATCAATCCAACTCTTTTGGCTCAATCATCAGTTTAATGCCATCAACTATTTGGTTAATCCTCCTTTTTGATAGCTTTCCAATGTATTCACCTATTTGAGATTTATCAACTGTAAATATTTGTGATATAACTATAACACTCTGTTTTGGTAAGTTAGCCTCTCCAACTTCCAGCTTTACATTACCCATTATATCACCCCTTTTAAGGTTTGATGTTAATGCACAAACCACAACCGTATTAATACGACTCTGATTAAATATATTATTTTGAATCACTACATGAGGGTGTCTGTATCCAGGACTTGAACCAACAGGCTCATCTAATTCTATCCAATATATTTCACCTTGATTAATTACCACTCATCCTCCACCATTTTTTTGTGTAGTTTACGCATTTTTGATAGTAAAATATCATCATTTGAATTGGGTAAATCTTTATCATAGGCACTATTTATCTCTTCAAGAAGAGACTGATTATTGTAATGTGCGATAAACTTTTCAAGGGCTATACCAAACAAATGGCTACGAGAGATGTTAAGTTGTTGAGCCAATAATTCAGCCTGCTCAAAGAGGGGCTTTTGAATTGATATTGCTGTTTTTACTATTTTGGAGGGCATATAAATACCTCTTTATATTTATTCCAAGAGAAGATTAACCCATCAAGAGCTTGATATGTAACACAAGGCTATTTGGCTTTACAGGTTTGATCAAATAGAGATTTGCACCTGCATCATAGCCCTGCTCTCTGTGAATCTCCTCTTCTTGCGTAGTTAAAATTATAATTGGCGTATGACGTTTATCTTGCTCTCGATATTGACGAATAAATGTTAAGCCGTCCATATTTGGCATATTTATATCACAAAGAATCAGATCATAATTGATTTTAAGGCTCTTTTCTAAAGCCTCAACGCCATCTGAGGCACCTTCAGCAGAAAAGCTCGACATCTTTAAAATATTGATATGAAAACTGCGAACCACAGGCGAATCATCAACAACTAAAACTCTCTTCATTGTTTAAACTCCTAATCCTTATAATAGACCAAATGGCTTCCTGCCCGTTTCATCTTAAATGCTGTGCTAATGCGTCCTACCGATTCACTTGAACCTAAGAATAGAAAACCTCCTGGATTTAGGGCAAGATAAAAATGATCAACTAACTGCTTGCGAGATAGATCATCAAAGTATATCAAAAGATTACGGCAAAAGATAAAATCAAAACCCTTTTTATCGCGCACTATATCTTTGTCAGAGAGGTTAAGATGCTCAAATCGCACCATCTTTTTCACATCAGAGTTAATTCGATAGTCGCCTTTTGAGGTGGTTTTGAAATAGGCGTTTAGATATTCAGGCGGAACATCTCTAATGCTTCTTTCTGCATAAATGCCTAAACGGGCATTTTCTAACACATTACGATCAATATCTGATGCTAAAATCTGAATATCCCACTGCTTTACATTGTCTAACATTGTGTGCATTATTATACCAAGTGTGTAAGGCTCTTCGCCCGTAGAGCAGGGGGCTGACCATATCCTTAGATTGTATTTGCCTTGATCCACCTTAGCTTTAGCAATTTCAGGAAGACAATGTTCAGCAAACGCTTGAAGCTGTGGAAAATCACGAAAAAAATAGGTCTCATTTACAGTCAATAAATCTACTAAATTTTGAAACTCTGCCCCTTTTAGATCGGCAAATCTAAGCAGACGAATATACTCATCAATAGTTTGGACTCCTAAGGATTGCATCCGTTTTTGGACACGTTTTGAGATAAAATATATTTTCTTGGACTCAAAACGGATACCTGTTTTACGATATACAAAGCTGCTTAAGTTCTCAAATTCAGTCATAGAGAGGGCTGCCATTATGCTTTACTCCTGATATTTAACCATTTTGCTATTGTTCAAACAGTTCAGCACAAAGATTTTTAAGCTCATCATCATTTATAGATTCCATAATCTTTTGAACCAGTTGATTTGCCCCGTCAGTTCCAGAGGCTGCAAGCAGACGGACAACAGTATAAGCCATATTTTTTACCCCATTGCCACCACCATTTAAGCGATCTTTTTTATACTCCTTATCATTATTGCTGCCATCTGTCTGATCTAACTTATCTAATTCGTCAGCTAAAGCCATACCAAGAGCCTCTAAATCTGACGTAGATAGTATATTTGAAGCAATAATAATCTCTCCAGCAGTATGGCGAGTATTTTCTAAAAGAGTTCTATCTTTTAATATCTCAATTAATTTATTGACAATGATCTCATTGCAGGCAAGGCTTGAACATCTATCTTGAGCATCAATTATTGCACGCAAAAAATCATCAGCATAAATAGATAGATCGTTAATCCCTTTGAGTACCTTGCAAAGAGTATCTTGATCTGCTCCACATGCAACTAAGTGTAAAATTTCAGGTATAAATAGAGGATCAGAGTTTTGAATCTCAAATTGGGGTATAAGGTAGGAGAGAGCTTTTGCAATTTCAGATTCTGAAGCAACTCGTGGCAGAATATCCAACACAGCAGTTTTTAGCATCGGCTCTGGATCATCGTTTAATAGTGCTATTATCTCTTCGGCACTATGTTTATCTTCAAGCCTGCCAAGATACTCCACAGCAGTTATACAAACATTTATTGATTTATCATAAAGCCCTGCACGAATAGCAAGTATGGCTGCTTGAGTTCCAATGGCAAACAGAGCATCAAGTATTAACTTTCGCACCTCACGGTTAGAGTGATCCATGTAGGCAGTTAAAAATGCAATCGCATCTTCGTCCCCAGCACCAAAAATATCGACGGCTGCATTGCGTAAATAGGCATCTGATGATGTAAATAGCTCAAATATTATTGGATAGACATCTTTGCAGTTAAGATGCTTTAGCTGAAAAACAGTTGCCTCTCGGACAACCCGTGATGTTTCGATTGCAAGATGCTCACTTAAAAGGCGGGCTGGCTCTAACTCTAACTTTTCAGATATATCTTGCACAGCATAAAGCCTTTCTGCCTCATCTTCACTTTCAAGAGCTTTAATCAGTTTATCCATTTTATCTCCAGTTCTCCCACAATTACTTAAAATGCCAACAATTTAATACTTTTCTAAAATAGTGCGTATCTGCTCAAATAGAGAATCCATCTCCAATTTGGTGATATGACCATTTGCTGCCATCACTCTTGCCCGCTCTTTCATGCCTATATCACCAATTGAGGAGTATATAATTACAGGGGTAATATTACGTTTTGGGTGTTTGCGAATATGCCCAAGAAGAGACAAGCCATCTCGTCTTGGCATCTCAACATCAGATATAACAAGATTTATCTCAGAAGATTCATCAAAAAGAGCAACAGCCTCCTCTCCGTCTCGTGCTGATATTACTTTAAATCCAAGCTCTTCAAGCTCCATAGTTAGCATTTGACGCACAGGCGTTGAATCTTCTGCCACCAAAATAGTGTATCCAGCCCCGCTCCACTCGTCAAAATTTTTGCGTGTAACAACTACCTGAGCAAGTTCAGGGGCAAGCTCCAATACAACCTTTTCGTAATCAAGCAGAAGAACCATCTCTTTATCGTTAGGTCGTGTAATAGCAAGCACATAGGGGTTTTCAAGAGCACCCATTATATCTTCAGCACTACGAACCTTATCCCAAGAGAGCGTGTGAACCCTCTCAACAGCATCAACAAGAAAGCCTGTTATCTCATTAAAAAATTCTGTGATAATGACCCTTTTTCCACCCGTAGAGCTTTTGACTCCCATCACATCACCTAAATCAACAAGCGGAATAATATGACCGTGATCTTCAAACAGCCCAATTACAGATTTATGTGCCCCTATTGCAATTCCAGATACTTTTTCGGGGCGATCCAAAATTCTGCTCACCTTTAAGATGTTGATTCCAAGATGGAGCCTGCCAATAGTATATTCTAAAATTTTGAGTTCATTTGAGCCGCTCTTTAAATATGCTTCAGGTTCGTTGTCAATAGTGCCCATATTAGATATCCTTAAATAGATTATATCGTCAGACAGAAGGCTACACCGCTTCTGTCAGGTAGGTTTTCTGCCCAAACTTTACCCCCAATTGCAAATGAGGCAAATCGACAAAATGCAAGCCCTAAACCATCTCCCCGCCAGATTTTTCCAGCCCTTAGAGTTAGCTGCACACCAGCTTTAAAAATATCTTCTAAATGCTCTTGCGGAATAGATAGACCGCTGTTTTCAACGCGAATAAGAATCTTTGTTTGCTGATCATTTGTTTGCTGATCAATAGTTGCGTTAAGTTTAACGTATCCTGTGGAAGAAGAGTTGTGGTTAAAGGCGTTATAGAGATAATTTTCAACAATCCTGTGGAGCAGATCAAGATCAGAAAAAAAGTTATGGTCAGCTTCACACTCAGAGATTAGTTTTATGTTTTCTGATTCAGCAAGCGGAATAAACTCTTGAGTTAGATTATCTATAAATTGACAAAGTTTAATGGGCTGATTTTTTATATCTGGTTTATGACCTTGAATGATCTGGTTAAGGTCTTCAAGCATTCTTCTTAATCGTGATGATGCCTGCACTGCTGCTCCGATCAATCTTCTGTGAGGCTCTTTAGCTGTATCTAAGCTACCATTTAAGATTCTGGTTAAAATACGCTCATTAACTGCCATAGGTTTTTCTAAATCGTGAATTATGAACCTGACCAGTTGATCAACCTCTGTTTTGTTTAAAATATCTGCTTTATCCAAATTCCTATCCAAACTTCAATATATGTTATTTGCCAACCAACTTGATGATTGCATCTGCAATATCCCAGCTTGGTTTGATAATTTCAGCACCACCACGTTTTATAGCCTCTTGAGGCATACCAAAAACAATTGCACTCTCTTCACTCTCTGCAACTGTTCTACCCCCAGCTTTAGCAATCTTAACCATACTATCAGCACCATCATCTCCCATTCCAGTCATTAACACGCCAATAGTATCTTTTCCAAAAACATCAAGCACTGAAGACATCATAATATCTACAGAGGGCATAAATTGATGGGTAGGAGTTTTTGGAGTTCTTATCACGATTTTGTTACTAAGTTTTTTATATAAGTTTAGATGATAACCACCAGTTCCAAGATAGATTTTGCCAGGCTCAACCTCCATGCCAGCCTCCACCTCAACACATGGCATCTGGCAGTTGCGATCAATTCGCTCTGCAAATGTTGTGATAAATTTACCCGGCATGTGCTGCACAACAAAAATAGCTGCATTAAGGGTGCTTGGCAAAAATGGAAGCACATCAAACAGGGTTTTAGGACCACCTGTTGATATGCCAAGGGCTACGGCTTTAAATCCAAACTCTGATGAACCTCTAAGTTTTGTAGATAGCGGCGAGCTTTGAGCCTCTTTATTTACGCTGCTCTTTATAGTTGATTCTCTTTTAAGCGAAGTTGCTGGTTTAGTGGGTGTGGTTGTTAATGAGCTTTTGCGTCCAAGCCGTTTCATGGTTCCGGGTCGTGCTGCTGCCTTAATCTTTGCTATAATCTCATGGGCTGAATGTTCCATACGAACAGAAACCGTGCCACCCGGCTTTGAGACATAATCAAAAGCACCTAAAGAGATTGATTCAAAAGTGGCAACAGCCCCCTCCTGAGTTAAAGAAGAGACCATGATAACAGGGGCAATACCCTCATCAACAATAACCTGCAAAGCTGTAATCCCATCAATTACAGGCATATTTATATCCATTGTGATAACATCTGGACGCAGCTCTCGTGCCTTGTTGATAGCATCTTGACCATCGCGGGCAGATCCAATAACCTTCATGATTGGATCTGACTCAACAATTTGAGTCAAGCTACGTCTCATCAATGCAGAGTCATCGCAAATAAGAACATTTATTGTTGGCATGGTCTAATCTCCTAAACTTGCTACTCTTTTTTGACTACTCTTTTTGATCTTAATAATTTACTCTGCAATCTTAAGTTTTTTGCGTGTAACTGGAGACTTTTTTGCTTGATATTTATCAGAGTTTGCATCAGCTTTTTGAACATCACTGCCAGAAATAGCAGTTAAATTTTCAAGCTCAGTTTTGTTTAATATCTCATTAACATCAAGAAGCATAACCATACGTTTACCCCCTTGAATCTTGCAAACCCCCTGCATCAAATTACCAGCCCCATCTGTCATAACAACACCTGGAGTTGGTTCAATATTGTGTATGGGCAGACGCAACACCTCATTTACAGCATCAACTCTCAATCCAGTTTTATGACCATTTATATCAACAATAATAACACGAGTTCGATCATCTGCATCTCTATCTTCAAGGTTAAAGAGCCTGCGAACATTTACAACTGGAGTCACATTTCCACGAAGGTTTGTCATTCCATCTATAAAATAGGGTGCTCTTGGGACATGGGTAATAGCAGTGAGGCGGTTGATCTCTTGAACCTGCATAATCCGAACCCCATACTCCTCTTTATCAATCGAAAAGGTTACCAACTGCTCTTCGTCCATACTCTCTTGAGCCAATGTTTGAGACTCATCTTTAGCTTCAAATGCTGCATCTTTACTATCTTGCATATCAGATAGGAGTTTAGTTGTCTCATGAGATACAAGTGCAGATTCGTCCATAATCATAATCAGACGCTCACCTTGATTTAGCTTTGCAACAGCCTTTAGCTCCCGCCTATCAGAGCTTGCCATCGCAGGAGTTGCATCAATCACAGATTTTGGAATACGCAAAACTTCATCAACCCAATCTACAAGATAGCCAATAGTCATACTGCCGCACTCAACCACCATTGCACGCTGATCTTCTGAGATGTGATCTGCCATAGTGTTTTGAAGCTCTTCTATTGTGTCGATAACCACATTTAAAATAGGGGTTAGCTGCTCTTTGCACCTTATATCTTCTTCCATAGTGGATAGCTCAAGCAGACGCCGTCCAGTAGCGTAAAGCTCTAATCTTTGACGTTTAAGGCGTTTGACTAATGTTTCAACCTCCACGCTTGCTGTATTGTAACCTTCAAGCCACTTGCCAAATGTTGTCTCATTTGTCTTTAGAGCACCAGTAAAACGGGAATTAGCCTCAACTGAGTTTATAAGGCTCTCAACCCAATGGCGATCCTCTTTGCACGCCTGCTCAAGCATTGCTCTTCTTTCAGATATAAGACTTGGCAGACCCAAAATACCACGCATGTCAAGCAGAGGTAAAAGTTGATTGCGAATCGTAAACATTCCAAGAACATAGCTTGGAACATTTGGGGCTGCTGTAATGTCCATAACCTTTAAAATTTCACTAACTCGCTTGATGTCAAAGGCATACTCATCGTGCCCCACACGAAATGAGACCAACTGCTCCTCTTCAGTAACAGCAGCAGTGGCTTTGCTCTCAGAAATTTGAGCCTGCTTTAAGCTCGTCTCATCTCTATTTTTCCCACCCTTTAAGTTTACAGATATAACCTCTTCAAGGTTTAGCATCATAACTAACCGCTTGCCCTCATTAACCTTGATAACACCACTTAAAAACTGTCGTTCTATCCCTTTACATGCAAATGGAGGAGGTTCAAGAAGGCTTCTTTTCATTCTCATAACCTCTCTTACATGATCAACAATAAGGCTGGTTTGTATCCCATCTACCTCTACCACTAACAGCCTTGTCTGATCCGTAGCTGCTTGAGACTCAAGACCAAAACGGGTTCGGGTATTTATGACTGGTAACACATTACCTCTAAGGTTGCATATTCCAGATACATAGCTTGAAGTGCGCGGAATTGGCGTAATATCTGGCAGGCGGACAATCTCCTTGACGCTGTTGATATCTACACCGAACTCCTCTCCTAAAAGATTGAATACCACACATTGAGTCTCGTCTGCCTCAGTAATACCGGTTGCGCCGGTATTCAGGTTCTGCCTGTTTGTTTCCATACCGGCCATAATCTCATCCTCCCATATTCTGCATTTCATCAGCCATACTTGATATCTCTTCTACTGCCTGAGCAATAAGCTGCATACCTTTTGCACCCTCTTCAGCAGCTTTGGACGCCTCATCAGCAACCTTAGATGCCTCTTCAGCACCGCTTGCAATATCCATAACAGCCTTATTTGCCTGTTCAAGTGCAGCTATTGACTGCTGGGCACTGCCATTAATCTCTTTAATACCAGCTAATAGCTCTTTCATGTCTGCCTGCATAGTAATAATATTACGAGTAGTTGACTGGGCATTTATAACCTCTTGACTTGCGTTGTTTGCACCCTTTTCAAGATCGTTTGCAACTACTCCAATCTGAATCTGCATAGCACGAACCATATCTTGAATCTTCTCTGCATTTTCAGAGCTATCATTTGCAAGTGTACGAATATCTCCAGCAACCACTGAAAAGCCTCGTCCAAACTCTCCTGCCCGTGCAGCTTCAATAGAGCCGTTAACTGCAAGCATATTTGTCTGGAGTGCAACGTTGACAATTTTATCAACAATTTTATTGATTCGATTAGTGGTGTCGTCAAGATTGCGGATATTATTGACTGAACCTTTGGCAAAACTGGCAGATTTGCTGATATTGTCGATTAAATCGTTGATCTTGACACTATTGTCAGTCAACAATTGCTGAATATCCTCAATACGCTTTTCAACTACTTGAGATTGATCCGCCATATTACTTATAGCTGAAGAGAGACGTTCTCCTATAACACGGTTATCTTCTGCTGCATGAGCTTGATTCTGGGCACCTTTTGCAATCTGCTCTAAAGCTGTCATAATCTGGCTTGATGATGCGTTTGACTCCTCAACATTTGCTGATAACTCCTCTGCCATTGCAGCTACCTCTTCAGCAGATTTTTGTGTGTCAGTGGCATTTTTTAGAGCATCAGTCAATTCAGCAAGATTTTCAGAGGCTGTCTGCATTTCGCTAAAAGCCTTATTTTGCTCTTGAACAGCTTTGCTTGCCTCTTCAGCCGCACTACTCTGCTCCTCTGAATTAGAGGCAACATCTTCAGCACCCTTCATAAACTCTTGAGCACTAACAATAGATGCTGTTGCATTTTCAGCAATTTTTTTGCACCCGGCTACCATCTCATTCATGTATTTTGTGATCTTTTCAAGATCAGAGGTTATTACGTTGGCTTTATCAACCTCTTCAAGAGATTCTCGTGTAGCATTATCAATCTCTGCTACAACTGACTGAACTTGAGCCTGAATATCATCAACCACATTACGAATCTCGCGAGCGCTCTTTTCTGAAATTTCAGCAAGATTACGCACCTCATCAGCAACAACAGCAAAGCCTCGTCCATGTTCGCCTGCTCTTGCAGCCTCAATTGCAGCGTTAAGTGCAAGAAGGTTGGTCTGATCAGATATACGCACAACAGCTCCCACAATTTCGCCTATCTGATCTGAATTTTTCTCAAGCTCTTTAATCAGCTTTGTAGACTCTTTGTTGCCATCAGCACTATCTTGAACCCCCTTAATCAACCTATCTATGTCGTGAGTGGTAACACTAACTAAATCTTTTAAATTTTCGCCTTTTACCAAAAAATCGCGTGAGTTTTTATCAGCATTCTCAGCACCTTTGGTAATTTGGGTAATTGCTGCACGAGACTCTTCAGCACCAGCAGATGACTCTTCTGCTGCTGATGCTATCTGCTCCATGTTTCTACTTAACTCTTCAGCCGCACTTGCAGCTTGAGCAAGTGCAGAGGTCATCTCTTCAACTGCAGATGCAAGTCTTTCAGCTAAAGCCTGCTGACGCGCCAATGTGCGAGATCTTGCCTTTTGCTGTGCCTGTCTGCGAGCATCTTCACGTTTATGAGTCATATCATCAGTCTGAATTTCGTGTGGTTTAATGCCAGTCTTAATTGCTGTGGGTTTTGCTAACTGTTTTGCCATGATTCTAAGTTCCTTTTTTTGTCAAAAAAATTTTAACATTAAATAGATTTGATGTTGAAGATAGTGCAAGCTCAAAATTATCTACAACAATAAAAATTTGCGGCACATCATTACCATTTAATATCCCTTGAGATTCATTTTGTTCCATAAAT
>JADFZO010000087.1 GCA_015232465.1 Desulfamplus sp. | reverse complement strand
GATTGAATAAAAACTCACTTTATGACCTTTAATAGTATAAACGGAATTGGATAGAGATTTTTTTCAAGCAACTGAAAATTTTTGCAAAATAGGTTCAACACCAACTCCAGATACCTCAACAGCTTTGATACATAGAGCACACAACTTGTAGTAACGGACAGTATCCTCTGTGTGATCTATTAGCTCATCAATGCGTGATACCATTTTAAGAAATTTGTGCTCAGTGATGTTTGCACACTCAAAAACAGATTTCTGCACCCTTACCCCATAACCTTTAAGGGTCTTTACTACGCGGTATCTCACCCGATTATCAACAATATCAAAACAGACAAGGACAAACATTACTGCTCCTTAATGATTTGTATGTTTAAACCAAAAACCTTTGCAACTGGACAATAGCAGCCTTCATATTCTCTAAAGCATCTTGAAGATTCTCAACTCTCATGGCTTTAGGGCTTTTTTTTTCTGCTATCTCCTGCCAAGATTTAAGGTGAATCAAAGGGTGGATATACCCTGTGCTATCTGGTTTTAGGGGGCAAAAATCGCCTTGAAAACCCAAAAGTGAGTGAATCTTTTTGCAACCAAGTGGCGTGCCTGCAATTTTGCCTATTTTAAAATCAACCAAGTGTGGATTATACTCTGAACATGGAGCCATTAAATAGTGGATAAGATGTTTAGCACGAGGCAGAAAGCCAATAGTTTGCAAAATAATTTTCTCTTCACGGGTGTTAAGATTTTTCCCCTCTCGACCAATTGCAATCACCTGCCCAATTGGGGGACATAGCCGCTCAAGATCGTATATCTCTGGATAATCTTTTGCAATTGCAGCCATTCGAGGGTGCAAGATAACTTGATTGTTGATCTGCTCTTGTTTAGCTGCGGCTAAACCACTATCTAAAATATTAGGAGAAGCTGGCTCTACCTTTTTTAAAAAAAAGAGCTGAGATTCCAAATCTTTTTTAGCACACTCCATAAAAAATGAGGGTTTGCCGTTTTTTCTGTGAATCCCAAGTGGAAGTTTTACAAGATTTCCAAGACCTTTTTCAGTAAGTCTATCCTGCTTTGGAAAGACCTCAAGATGAAACGCTTTAATATCTCGATTTACAGGTTCAGCAACTCTTGTGAGAAAAGCCTTAACTTTAGAGGCATCAACAGGCTGGTTAAAAAAATACCAAAAGTGGTAACCTTTATGACCGCTATACTCTAAAAGAGGCTTAATACCAAGCTGTTTGGAGATTTCAAATATTCTTGAGATCATCCAAGATTTTTCGCGGTAAAGGGTGTTTTTTTGATCTGCTGTTATTTTTCCTGTTCTGTATTCAGGGTTGATGTCAGCATCAATAACTCCGCACTTTACCTTAGAATCAGATTTAAGAAGATAGATTCCATAAGTTTTTAAGCCATTTAGATGCTCCTCAATATGAGCAAGAGTCATGCTATAACGCACTGGAACATAGCCTGACTTATTCTCATTTTTATCAGCCCACTGCCTTGCAAAGATATCCTCTCTGCCAGAAAAGAGATTTAGGTAAAGTTCCATAAGCTCTTTTTTTCGTATCATAGTTTCAAATGGCAGAGATGCAGCCTCAGCTTCTGCCGCAGATGGTGCAGATGGTGCAGATGGTGAGGATAGAGAAAATGGCAATTGTGGCGATAAATCGCTCTCTTTTTTGTTAAATAGGGTTAATAGCTCGATGTATTCAGATTGCCCCTTTTCAAAATCTGGATAGGTTTGAGCCAAATAGCTGTAAATCTCAAGTGCAAGCTCAACCTCTCCAGCCATCTGACAAAGTGCTGCCCACTCTGCCATTTGGGTAGGATCAAGTTTTTGCCAAACATCACGCTTTTTTAAGATTGCATTTGTAGAAGAGGAGTCTAAATCCTCTTGTGAGTGCAGAAGGCTACTTTTTAGCCTTTTTAAAAGAAGGGAGTAGTCGGTCTTTGATGGTTCAATCGCTTCAAGGGTATTTTTAATCAAAAGGGTTGGCTGCATGGTTTTGCTCCGTTTATAATCAAATCATTATCAAATTTTACTATTTTGATTGATCTTTGTTGATTGATCTTTGATTCTAAAATTATAAACGGAATTGGAGGTGATTAATTCAAATATCAATAGGGAATTTTTTTATTAATCGAGATTAATATTTTTAAAATAGGCTCAAATTTTTTATCAGATTCATAGCTGTTGGATATAGACTCCTCCAACTCTTTAATCTCTTTTTCAAAAAATGCTCTGATATTTTCTTGCAAAGAGAGAGCATTGATAATTTTTGTAATTTCACTATTTATATCAAAATCAGAAGCACCATATTGAAATCGTAGCAATATCTTTTCAATAGAGAGAGTTACCCCCAAAAGCCTCATCATTGGATCGATCTGATTATCAAAAAACTCTTCAGATTTTCTAAGCAGCTCAAACCCTGTTGTATGATCTCCAAAAAGGGCTATCCCAAGTCCGCAGAATTTATTTATCAATCCATGAGAAAAGTGGGCTATATTTTTATATTGTTTGTAAAAAGAGCAGAATCTCTCATAATTTTTGTGCAGCTCCTGTTTAGAAGAGCAGGCTCTTTTGTAGAGATACTCTGATTCAATCCAGTGGTAAAAGGCAAGCTGCTTTGTCTTTAAATCTTGATCAAATATTTTTTCTATAAGCTCTTTTGCCTCTTTTAAAGCCTCTTGTGCTCTATCAAAATCTTTTGCTCTTATGTATATCTGAGCAAGATAGCCAAAATTTCGATGCTGCTCCTCAATTGCTATATATTCCAATGCTTTAAGCTGTAATGCCTCTGCATCTTTATATCTATGTTGAGCAAGATATAGCTGACTTAAAGAGCTTAAATTTTCACCAACATACTTTAAAGGCAGCTCCTTTGACCTTAGCTCTTGATCAATCTTTAGATGCACTGATTCTGCCTCTTGATAACAGAACATATCTTTTAATAATATTGCATAACTATTCTGAAAATTGTAGTAATCCTTAGGCTCAATAGTTGTTCTGTTCTCATTATAGAGCCTTTTTGCCATATCAAAATATTTTGTTGATTGAGATATATTGCCCTTATGGCAGTAGCACGCCCCAAGTTTCCAATAGCAGCGAAAAAGATAATCTATTCGTATATCTGTCCCTTTTGCTCTATTAGAGTTTTGCTCGCTCTTATTAATATCACTCTCAATATAGCTGATAAGAAGATGGCAGCTATCCATACAGGTATCAATCAGATAATCTTGATATTGACGCTCCATTTTATTTATCTCTTTTTGCAGATCAATCTTGATGTTAGAGCCGCAATTTATAAGAGAAATAAGAAGAGAGTGCAGCGATAATCTGATAAGATTGTAAAAGAGATTTTCAACCACATCTTGAACATTTTTAACACGAATATATTCAAACTCAGGGGGATTTTCAGGCAGTTTCTGCTTATCAGATATTATAATCTTTGTGATAAAATCTCGCTCTCTTTTGATTGCTTCTAACTTTTTTTCTATTGATTCAACAGGCAAAATCTCCCCATCTCTTCTAACAACTCCGCTTGATGCAATATCTAAAGGGACAGGCTCTTTAAAGAGCAGAGAAAATAGAGCTATTAAAAGGGCAATACCCATAGAGCTGCCCTCAACTTTATGGTTTGCCTCTTTGTTAAATGAATCTTCAACTACAAAGGTGTAAGAAGATGGATCCCAAATAATTGGAATTGTTGCAATATTTGAAATAGAGGATTCCCTATTTTTCTGCTCTAAACCATTTTTACCATTGAGCCACAAAAAGAGTGCAGCACCTGTTATATCAAGAAGCTGGCTTTCAGAAGGGCTAAGGCTTTTTAATAAGCCATATTTACCTGCATCTACAACTTTTAGCGTATATATTGCAGAATCATTTAAACCAACTGCAGGAAAGCAAGATTGACCTATCTTGTTTTCAATATGTTTATTTTCAATATGTTTGTTCTCAATATTTTCGTAGGGTTCAATATGTTGAGAAAAAAAAAGGTTCTCATCACCAATAAAGTTATTGATCTCATCTAATGTTATTTTAGTTAAAAAATGATGGTGCTCAAAGACAATTTTTTTAATAAGCTCCATAACATAATCGCTATTAGTTGTCTCTTTTTTTAAAATCTTAAGTGCCTTTTGAATGCAGGCGTTAAAATTGCCAGACTGATAGATTAAATTAAGCTCTCTATCCCCTATTTTTGCCAAACCAGAGTCATCAGCAGCCATTTTATAATCTGATAAATTACTTTTTATATTTAAGGGGTTATCTAAACCACTATCTTCTAAAATAGCCATATCAACAGGATTGGTTAAATAGCTGCACAGCCTTATCTCTTTTTCTATCCACTCTTTTATCTGCTCATCTATAATTTCATCTTTTTTACTGAAATTTTTTAGCAAAATATCAATCTTTTCAATAACTTGTGCTGGTAATGCAGCTCTAAAATTTAAAAGATTGCCAGCAAGCATTAGAGATTGATTAAATATCTCAACAAGAAAAGGGTAACCAATAGGATTTAGTGATTTAGATGTGTCAAAATAGAAGGTGTAACCCTCTTTATGGAAATCAGTATCAAAGCTCAATGGCACAACTCTAATAATATTAGAGAGCCTTTTATACCCATTACCACTATCAACAATCAAAACTGGAAGTGCAACCTCAACTGTTAAAATCTCATCTCCTTTAATATTTTTAGGGTTTGGAGAGGTTGTCCATATCTGCCCTTTTTCAACTCTATCTCTAATGTTAAATGGGATAATCTGATTATCTTTTCTGCTTTTTCTATTTTTTAGCCTATCAAAAATTTTTTGTTTAGAAGATGGGCTATGTTTAACTATCAGCTCGTTTTGGTTATCCCCAATATTGAGCTGTGCTAACATAAAAAGTCTCCTGCATCTTAAACACTTCTCTATATTAAGATGCCCCCCAATCTCTGACCTTTTTTGAGGCAGAAGCTCTCCATTAATATACTCTTCTATCTCTTCAACTGTATAACAAAAAGAGTTTTGCATAGATGCTATATTTTTCTTATGCTCTTTTAATCTACCTATCTCTTGGCTTTTCATAAATAAGACACCTCTTTTGCTTGAGCTATCAACTCTAATATTAATCTAAAAATAATTTTACCCTCTTGATATGAAAATTGATAAGAGCCATTTTTAATGTAATCAGTTATATGTTTTTGAATCTTTTGCTTTATCTTACTTACATACCCTTCACTCTTTTCAACTATTTTAGCAACCTGCCCCTGATCAATCTCTTTAACATAAATAAGATAGATAATATCTCTCATCTCTCTATCCATTGCCTCTATGGTTTGTTGTGCTATTGCAGTGTAACAAAATGAGGGCATAACCAAATCTTTTGAAGAGAGAATATCAACAGATTTGCCATAATTTTCTCTATCTTCATAATTTTGGTTATCATAACCATCAGATGTTGAGGGGTTAATCTGATTTGAACAAAAAAGGTGTGCAATTAATCCATCAATATCTTTTTTGTAGATTGCTCCGCCTGCTGCACAAAAGATTTGAACCATATAGTTTTGCATATCTTCATCTTTAATAGAGCCTCCTCTTTGGGCATCTTCTGATTTAGGGTAGGTTATGGCTGGTATCTTAAAGTTTGAGGTAGCCATTTTTAACTCCTCAAGAGTCATAGTTTGACAAGATGATGATTGATACTCTTTTAGTTGCCACAACTCACCTTTAGAGCTAAAATTGTTACCTCTAATCTTTACACACAGCTTCTCCATAACTCTGCTTACCTGTTTTTGCCTTGTCTGAAACTCTGGAAATATTTTGTTTAATGAATCAAGAAAGAGATTTTCAAAAGCCTTTTTAATGTAAGATTTTAGAGGCTTATCATCTTTAAACTCAAGGTTTTGCAACATATCAATAAGCCTTTTGTCATTATCATCTTCTCCTTCAAGCAAATCCCAACACTGATTAATAAACCCATCTTTTGTGATTATTGATGAAACTCTCATAAGATCAAAAGAGTCATACTTTATCTTTAGAGAGGTTGCTGTTTGCTCTATAATTTTGTTAATCAGATGATAGTATCTCTCAAGCTCCTCGCTGTTTAGCTCATATCTGCTGCGGATAAGCCAGATTAACTCTGCACTATCAGACATAAATATACTCCGTCCTATTTATATAAGTGTCATTAGCACTCTTTTCTTTACATGCTACAGCAATAAACAGGTTATAATCTTTACCCTATCTCACAAAGCCAAACAATAGCAGCATCTCGCTCCTGTATGGTTTTTGCAGTCGTTTTTACAGTAAACTTTGTTATGGCTCCGTCATTGGAATACCAGCCATCTATTTCGCTTACGCTGTCTTGGGCAGTTCTACGAAAAATATTCTGTTTTTCAAGATCGCGGTTGTAGTAGTAGATATAGATGCTATTTACAAACGGTATTTTTAGAATCTTCTCAAGATATTTTTGCAACCCTTTATGTTTATTGCTATTTTTATCTTCATACACAATCTTTTTCTCCTCAACTGCTATTTGTGATTGAGAAGGCAAAAGCTCTTTTTTGCTCTTAAATCTGCTTCTGAAAGTTTCGTGAAATAGCAAACCAGTTGGAGTAAGCTCATAAATATATTTTCCATCACTTTGGATATAGTCAACAAGAGCATCAAATCGCTCGTCTGGCATCTTCCATTTGGTGTCAAGCTCCATAATATTATCCAATTGACAAAAAATTTCGTAATATTGAAGCCAGAACTCAAAATCAAACGAAAGAGGCTGAGGAGGCAGGGTTATAACCTCATTAAACCCCTCAAACATATAACAGACTGGAATGCCAAGTGCCTGACCAATCATGCCTGCAAATGAGATTTGAGCTTTATATCCGCCTGTTGCGTTTATCAAAACTCTCTCTGCCCCATAATCTCTAACAACTGAAACTATAAGACGGACAAGATTTTTTAACCCATCATTTTTAAAACGCTTTGCATCATCAGAATTCAGCCCGTCAACTTTATGAATTTTAACATTTTGAAATCTGCTCTTTTTGTTAAAAGGTTCGCTGTAGTAGTTTAAAAGCGTATTTCCAACAATTTCGCCATGTTCTGTATCAGAGACAAGGATAAAGTGGTAAAAACGCTCATTTAACAACCCTTGAGATAGAATAAATGCAACTGAGTTAATCTCTGCCCCGCAGATTCTATCAATATCATTTAATTGGCACAACCCTTGAGCCATGCTTTTGCTCTCATTAGATACAAAATATTTTTTTATATGATGATATTTGTCGTTAGAACTGTTTAAGATACTGTTTTTAATATTACCAAGCAGGCTTGTTCCAGCAGTGCTTATAAGAATGTCTCGCATGATTTAATCTCCTTTATGTGAAAAAATATTGTTCTCATGCAGCAGCTTAACTATACTCTCTTCAGCTTCTCGCAACATTTTATGTCTTATATCTCTTGGAGCAAATGCAGCCTTAAAGCTGTTGCGGATAGTGCAAAGTATCTCCCAAACACTTAAACCTTGAGGGGTAAGTCGGCAGGCTCTATGAAGCTCTTTTGAAAAGTCAGTTCTTGATATGCCTGTGTTGTCTGTATTGAGAGTTACCCTTAACCCCTTTTTAAGATACTCTTTTAAAGGATATATCTTTAGATGGTTAGTGGTTTTATGGTAGTTATCGCAATATCCAATAATCTGAAAATTGCTTGAAGGGCACATCTCTAAGACAATATTTCGATCTAAAAAACGCTCCATAAGTTCTGGGTTTTCATTTAAAGTTAAAGAGTGTCCTATTCTCTCAGCGTTTAGATGGTACACAGCCTCCCAAATACTTTGAACTTTTTGGTTTTCGCCTGCATGTATTGTAAAGTGAAGGCACTTTTCCATAACAGGCATTAAAGGCTCACGCATCTTTGATGCTTGGCAGGCACCCTCATCACCAGCAAGATCAAACCCTCTTAAAGCCACGCTCTTTTTATTGCCCTCTTCCTCTTTGAGAATCTCTTTTGCAAGCTCAACATGCTCCTTAACCTTTTTAAAATCACCATGACGGCTTGCAATAAAGATAATGGAGCAGCAGAGGCTATCTTGATATTTTGCCAAACTATCTTGTATTATCTGGTAAACCTGCTTTGAAGTAAGATTTTTGCTTGCATAGTTGACAGGTGAGCATCTCACCTCAAGATAACGCACATTATGAGCAATAGCCTTTTTAGCAATAACCTGACACGCTGCCTTTAAACATGGCTGATGCTGCAAAAGCCCTGAGCCTTGAAGGTCTCCTAATGTTTCATAATCTCTAAAGCCAACATTGCAAAAGTTAGATTCATCACGATAGTTGCCATAAATCACCTCATCTAAAAGCTCTGGAGCATCGCAAAAGAGCATAATAAAAGATGCTGTGGATATGCAAGAAGGCACTTTTTCAAAAAGATGTGCTGGATTTCTTACACCTTTTAAAGAGCCAATATAATCTCTAATTGCCTTTGCATTGCCCTCTTTTATCCAAACTTTAATAGGCTCGTGCCACGATTTAAGTAAATTTGCATAACTTTTTATATCATCGCTTGCAGCAGAGGCGATCTCTATTAGTTCATCAATATTTGCCACGCCCCCTAAATGGCAGTGCAACTCTGCTTTAGGAAGTTTTTTTAAAAAAGATAGCTCTTGATCTTCTTTTGCAGGATCAACGCCCATTTTCCAACTCTTTAAACGCTCTATCTCCTTTTCTGGAAGGCTATAAAGTGCAAGAAAGTTTGTTTGCGATTCACTGCCTTTTAGCATGGTGTTTGTGTAGTTGCACATAAGATAACCAGCATCAGTTTTTAGTTTGTCAAGTTTGCTTGTTAAAGGAAAAGATAGATCAACATCTAATTTAAGCGGCTTAATTGGTGATTCGTGCAATAAATTGCATGGCAGAGAGTATCTATCTATATCAATGGAGAATCCCACTCCGCCTGATTTTGCAACAGAGAGAATTGGATTTGCCTCGTATTTGCCAATTATAAATGGGGTAACAAAATCTTTATATTCTGGTTTGGCAGGTTCAAGTAAATCTTGAACTGTAAGTTGGTATGGTTTTATTCCTAATAATTCAAGAGGGTTAGGATTATCAATAATGTGAATGATTGCATCGCAGCCAAACCAAGCAGCAGCGTTTTGCAAATCTGTGCTCATTGTTTTTCGTCCGCCTGTTAAGGATAAAAAGAGCTTTCCATTTTTAGATGACTCTCTTGCATTAAAAACAATTGTGTGAATAGCCTCACACATCTTTTTGCACTCATCTTCAGTTGCAAGGTCGTTTGTATCGCTGACCTGCCATATTTTGAGCAGAGGACGACTATTTTTATCAAGCCTATCATACCACTTTGATATTTCTTCAAGCCCTTCTTCAGCTCTCTTTCCATAAGTTGTTACAACCCAAAACTCTTTTACTGGGCAGATTCCATATTTTTTCCGTTCTTGCTCAATATTTTCTATTCGCGGGTGGTGTTTAAAGAGATCAACCAAATCTGGATTTGTCAGCCCCATAAGTTCGGGTAGAATCTGCCAAGTTCCGCCAAGTGTTGTTACAAGAATGTCTGTCATAACAATTTCCTTTTCCTCTTTAATTAAGCCCCACGCCCAGAGCTAAAGCTCAGGGCTAACTCTATTGGAAGTCCTCTTAAGAGGACTTTTCGGGGTTTAGCCGATGGTTTTAACCTACGGCTGAAAATGCGGGTTGTCTCTCAATCCCCTCTAATCGGGGCGGTGTTTCTGAAGATATTTTTAAACTGCTATCACCCCTTCTTGGTATTGAATAATAGATGTATCTACTGTAAGTAAAAACATTCCTTCGCTACGAGCTTGAGCAAGCAAACAAAGAATAATATGTGTATCAAGCAGCAATTTCATAATTTTTTCCCATTAAATAACGATATAAGTTTGTCAGACTCCATAGTGTCAAAATCATCTGGCACTGAGATTTCTCCAGCCATAAAACCAAGCCTTTTAAACTTAGAACAATCTTCCTCTCCCAATTGAGTAACCTTTACCATTGGTTTTCCAGCTTTAGCAATTACAAATGATTTCCCCTGAGCAGCATCTTCAACTAAGCGGGACAAATGTGCCTTAGCTTCATTAATATTTATTATCAGCATTTCAACCTCCTAATCAAATTTAATCAACTTAATTTATAAATTATAGCCACCCAAGAGCTAAAGCTCAAGGCTAACTCTATTGGAAGTCCTCTTAAGAGGACTTTTCGGGGTTTAGCCGATGGTTTTAACCTACGGCTGAAAATGCGATTTGTCTCTCAATCCCCTCTAATCGGGGCGGTGTTTCTGACTGAAACAGACCAATAACTATTTGTCATAATTTTGCTTATTGTTTTCTCCAAAAGGTTTGGATTGAATTAATAGTTCCTCCCAATTATCGGGAACTGTTTTGTTTGCCAGCAGAGATTTAAATACATTGTAAACATCACTTTTTGACCCTGACTTGCGAAGAGTGAATTCGTCATTAAACCATGCAAAAATAAGGCATTTACCGTATTGTGTTACGGAAGTATCAGAATAAAATCTGAAAAAGAGGCGATAGCGTGGAGGCATATTATTTTTTACTCTTCTCCAGTGGCTGTATTTTACATCAAGGGTT
>JADFZO010000086.1 GCA_015232465.1 Desulfamplus sp. | reverse complement strand
GTTTCCACACGGATCACCTTTATAAAGATATATATCTGTGTAGGCACACATCAATAAAAGGCAATAACGAACCATCAAAAACTGTTGACACATTAGGCTCTATTGTTGTTAAGGGGCTAAGAGATGCTACTGATGCTGTTTTTGTCTCTAACACTGGAAAAATTGTTAAGAGTGCTGGCAATATTATTAATTATGCTGTAGATACATTGGTAACTGAATCTGATAGTCAAACAGTTGTCAAAAATACACTTAATCAGGTTCAAGTTGAGCTTGGTGAAATGATAGGTCAAACTACTGTAAATGTTAAAAATAAAACTGTATCTAACTCATTTCTTGCATCATCAAGCAGCAGTGCAACATTGCAAGATTTTACAAGCGTTATGGGCAATGTCTCAACCCTTACCACTTCAACAATCAGAGCAAAATCAGTTCTTACTTCAAATCTTACTGGCACAATGCAGTCATTGAGCCGTGAGACTTTAAAAAATGTGCTGCCAGCTTTTCTACCTGATAACACATCGTTAGCAGCAGATAAAGATGTTCAGCAACTGCTAACATCTCACCCGCAACTGCTAAATGAGATTGTTAATATTGCATCAGTAAATCTTACATCTGGAATGCTCATCACTAAAAGTGATATTTCCGATGTTATTAAAAATTACTCATCTTTAAGCCAAGCAGACAAAGATAGATTGATCAATGGTTTGCCAGAGTTACCCTCATTTGATCAAGATATTATAACTTCAGGAGGCTCAACTCTTGCACTTGTTGATCTTTTAAGAAAAGAGATGGAGCAAAGCAATCCGGGCAGCACAGTTGAGGTTGGCTCATCTAAAGGGCTATATCTTATGGTTTTGGTAAAAGACCCTATTGCAAAACAGCACATACCTTTTTACATTCAAGATGCAAGAGTTGTATCCTCTGTTATTCCTCAAGGAATGTACGAGCTTCCAGAGGGGCGTTTCTTACTTGTCAGTAATGGCATTGCTGGCATTGTAACTCCAGCCCCATTGGACGCTGTAGATACTCTCTTGTCTGCTGATAATCTATTAAAGATTGATGCTATTTTTGGTTCTGATAAAAAAGAGATAGCAAATATTAATATCACCAACGCTGGTGTTCTTAATATCAAATTTAAAGATGGCTCAAGATTTTCAGGTACATTTGGATATGGTGCGGTTAAAAAAGGTGGGTTTGATGCTGGAACATCAAGTTTTGAACTACATGGAAAAGACCCTGCAAGTGAAGCCTATTCAGTATTGCTAAGATATAGCGATGGCTCAACCCAGCAGATTTTCCCATCTGTATCAGCTCTTGAGCAGCTAATAGAAGTTTTGGATAGACTTGCACCTGGAAGCTATAAAATAGACAATCAAACTGGTATCTTGACGGTTTTGGGTATGAATTTTAGACCAAATTATCTTATTGGGGTTGGCTCAACTGACGATAAAGCATGGTTTTATGCCAACAAAGACAGCAACAATATTGCATGGGAGATAATTGATTATAATGCAGATAGTGTTGATGATTTAAAAATGTGGACCCCTGATGGTGCACTGGTAATAAATCAAAATATCTACACAGTTACTCAGTAAAGAAAATTTGTTCAACAATAAAATCATAAATAATTATATTTGGTAATGTATGGGTGCAGCGTCCTGCACCCCAAAAGAGTAACAAAAAACCTCGTCCACAATATGCAACAGGTGGACGAGGTTTTTTAATTTTCCAAATCTATTTTAAAATCAAATCACCTTATTTAAGGCATATTCAATTATCCCCTCTGCACCAGCACTGATAAGCTCAGGGATTAAATCTCTAACAATATTGTTATCAACCACAGTTTCAATGGCAAACCAATCTGACTTATAGAGTGGCGACACTGTTGGACCATTAAGGCTTGGAAGAAGTGCAATCACCTTTTCCATCTTTGGTTGAGGCACATTCATCTTTAATCCAACCAACCTCTCAGCAACAAGGGCACTCTGCAAAAGCAGGGCAATCTGCTCAATCTTTTTTCGTTTTTCTGGGTCCTGCCATGCTGCTTTATTTGCAATTAACTGGGTGTTGGTCTGCATTATCTCATGTATTACCTTAAGATTATGAGCGCGAATTGTGCTCTCTGTCTCTGTAATTTCGACAATTGCATCAGCAAGACCAGATACAATCTTTGCCTCAGTTGCCCCCCATGAAAACTTTACATTAACTTTTATGTTTAAATTCTCAAAATATCGCTTTGTAAATTGGACAATTTCAGTAGAGATTGTCTTGCCTTCAAGGTCTTCAAGGCGATTTATTGGAGAGTCCCCAGCAACAGCAAGAACCCACCTTGCTGGGCGGGCGCTCATCTTTGAGTAGATAAGATCAGCTACAACATGGACATCAGAGCCATGCTCTGCAATCCAATCTTTTCCAGTAAGACCTGCATCAATAATACCGCTCTCCACATTAATCGACATCTCTTGAGCGCGACAAAGGGCACACTCAATTGCGTCATCATTAATATCAGGAAAATAGCTCCTTCCATTTACGTTGATTTTCCAGCCTGATCTTCTAAACAGAGCAACAGTAGCATCTTGAAGGCTTCCCTTTGGAATCCCAAGTTTTAGTAGTTTTTTCATATAACTTCCTTAAAATTTTTATTCTTTAATGTTACGATATACATTTTTGGGGTCAAATACCCTATTTTCAACAATCTCAGAACAAGAGCCATCACTGCTAACTCTTCTGAAAAAACAGCTTTTATAGCCAAGATGACAAGCTGCATTGCCAATCTGCTCAACTTTAAGCAGAACTGTATCCTCATCGCAGTCAACTCTTATCTCTTTTACAACCTGAAGATTGCCTGAACTTTCCCCTTTTTTCCAGAGCTGTTTTCTTGATCTGCTGTAATATGTTGCCATTTTTGAGTTTAATGTCTCAAGCCACGACTCTTCATTCATGTAGGCAAGCATCAAAACCTCTCCAGTAGCATAATCTTGAGCAATAGCAGGCACAAGACCTCCAGTCTTTACAAAGTTGGGTTTTATGTTAGATTGTATAATCTGATCTACCATGAAATATTTTTCCTAATCCATTTTTTTTATATTACACCAATACTTCACACTTAAATACCAATACTTTTTATACTATTTTATCCTTTTAAGATTCTATTTTATAGATTTTATGCTATGTTTTATAACTTTGTCAAGATTCTTGCCATGATCCCTTTTATCTGATACTTACAACCCACTAAAGATACTGGATAAACTTAAAGATAAAAACATTTAGGACACTTACACAAATCTTATGAGTACTTTAAAAGATGAGTTTGATTTTGAGGAGAGAGCTTTTTCAAAAAAAAGCTCCTCTTATAAAAATTTTTTTCAAACTGCTAAAACAAAAGCTAAAACACAAAAGGTCAAAAAAACTCACAATAGCCTATTTTATACGCTGATTAAGTGGACATTGGGATTGGCGTTTTTAGGTTTTTTGGCTCTTACAACTGCCTTGATACTTCTATATCTCCATATAGATAGCGATCTGCCAAAAATTAACAAATTGGCAGACTATCGACCCCCAACTGTTACCAATGTATTTTCAGATAATGGCACAAAGATTGGCGAGTTTTATAAAGAGAGGCGAATTGTGCTGCCAATATCAGATATTCCTAAATCTTTAATTAACGCATTTGTAGCTGCTGAAGATTCAAGGTTTAGGGAGCATGTTGGCATTGATTTAATTGGCATTGTAAGGGCATTTATTAAGAATATGCAGGCTGGCTCTATTGTGCAGGGGGGAAGCACAATCACTCAGCAGGTAACAAAATCATTTTTGCTTACACCTGAGCGAACCTATAAACGCAAAATAAAGGAGGCTATACTTGCCTACCGCATTGATAAGAGATTCTCTAAAGATGATATTTTGTTTCTCTACCTTAACCAGATATATCTTGGACATGGAGCTTACGGAGTTGAAGCTGCTGCTCAAAACTATTTTGGAAAACATGCCTCAGATTTAAACCTTGCTGAGTGTGCACTTTTAGCAGGACTTCCACAAGCTCCAAGCCGATATTCGCCTTTTAAAAATCCAGAACTTGCAAAGCAGCGACAACTATACGTCTTAAAAAGAATGCAAGAGGATAAATACATATCAATTGATGAGATGGATAAAGCAATCTCTTTGAATCTTGATATTAAGGCTAAAAAAAATTGGTTTATTGAGACAGTGCCGTGGTACACCGAATATGTAAGACGCTATGTGATTGAAAAGTATGGTGAGGAGGCTATCTACAATCAAGGTCTTAACATCTACACAGCTGTTAATATTGAGTTTCAAAAGATTGCTGAAAATGCGATTGAAAGTGGTCTGCGAGAGCTTGAGATGCGTCATGGATATGGAAAAGAATTTAAAAATGTCTCCTCTCTTGGTATTGACTCTTTTAGCCGAAAAATTGCTAAATCTCTTCCAAATAAAGGAGTCTTGGAGCAAAATAGGGTCTATAAAGGTGTCATAACTGCCCTTGAGCCAGATAAAGAGATTGCAATGGTTAGAGTTGGAAATAATAACGGGTACATTAATCTTGATGGCACTGCATGGTCTATAAAAAATAAGATAGACAATATAGATGACTCCTCTTCTGAAGAGCCAGATACTTCTGCAACAGACTCTAAAAATAGGCTGCCTCAAAAGGTATTAAAGATAGGAGATGTTATATCTGTAAAGGCTTTAGAGAGTATTAAAAGAGCAGAGTGGAAATTTTCATTAGAGCTTGAGCCAGAAGTTGAAGGTGCTCTTGTAAGCATTGAGGCTGAGACTGGTCATGTTAAGGCAATGGTTGGGGGAAGAAATTACCATAATAGCCAATTTAACAGAGCAATTCAGTCAAGACGCCAGCCAGGTTCAGCATTTAAGCCAATAATATACGCAGCAGCACTTGATAAAGGATACACAACCTCCTCCATAATTATTGATTCACCAATTGCATTTAAAGATGGCAGCAATAAAGTCTGGAAGCCCCAAAACTACAGCGAAACATTTTATGGACCAACAAGGCTAAGAGAGGCTTTAGTCAAATCACGAAATGTTGTTACTGTTAAGATTGTCCAAGATATTGGCGTTGATTATGTTATTGAATACGCAAAAAAACTTGGCATAACATCGCCAATTGAGAGAAATCTATCAATCTCTCTTGGCTCGTGCGGATTATCGCTCTTAGAGCTTGTTAAGGCTTATACTGTCTTTTCTAATCTTGGTTACCTGGTTGAGCCTATATTTATCACAAAGATAGTTGATAGAGACAATAATATTTTAGAGGTATCTCAATCAAAAAAGCAAAAAGTTATTGATATGAGCACAGCTTACATTATGACCAATATGATGGAGAGTGTTGTTCAATCTGGCACTGCAACCAAAGCAAAAGAGCTTGGTCGTCCAGCAGCATGTAAAACTGGCACCACCAATGAGATGAATGATGCACTTTTTATTGGATATACGCCTCAATATACAACTGGAGTTTGGGTAGGATTTGATAAAAAAAAGTCGCTTGGAAAGGGTGAGAGCGGTGCAAGGTCTGCTATTCCTATATGGTTAGGTTATATGAAGGGGGCTTTAGAGGGAAAAGCTATCTTGCAGTTTAATGTGCCTGAAGGGGTTGTGTTTCATAATGTTGACCCCAATAGTGGTCTTTTATCTGAGAGCGACTATGGGGTTATTAGGGAGTGTTTTAAAGAGGGTGTGCTGCCAACAAAAAGGGTTGTAGAGCAGTCAGGCGAGATTAACGAGGAGGATATTCCAATTACAGAGACAGAGGATTTTTTTAAGTCTGATATATAAAAATCACAAAACGCAACTGCTATCTTGGACGCTATACTCTGGAACAATCTCTTTTATTTTATCTCTGATGCCGCAAACATCGTGGCACATAGCAGCTTTATAAAGCTCTTCTAATTGCTGGTTTAGCTTTGCTCTAAAGGCATCTTGACTTCCAAGTCCATTCCAGTTGCCGTTGGAGCGAAGAACCATTATCTTATCATGGGTTGTAGCACAGACCCCTTCATCTTCTGTAATAAGCTCTTCATAGAGTTTTTCGCCCTGTCTAAGACCTGTAAAGTGTATCTCAATGTCAGTGTCTGGCTCTTTTCCAGAGAGCCTTATAAGATCACGAGCCATATCAACAATCTTGATTGATGTGCCCATCTCAAGAATAAATGTCTCGCCCCCCTCGCCTTGTGCCCCAGCCTGTATTATTAGTTGAGATGCCTCTGGAATTGTCATAAAGTATCGAGTAACTTCTGGGTGGGTAACAGTAACAGGACCCCCCCTTTCAATCTGCTCACGAAAAAGCGGAATAACAGAGCCAGCAGAGCCAACCACATTGCCAAAACGGACAGCCATCATCTTAGTTCCATTGCCGTAATAGCTCTGGACAATTAGCTCACACACCCTTTTGCTTGCACCCATGATATTTGTGGGTCTTACAGCCTTATCTGTTGATACCAACACAAAGTGCCCAACCTTGTGCTCAATAGACTTTGTAACCAAAATATGGTTGCCTCTTATGTTGTTTAAAACAGCCTGCCATGGATTTCTCTCAAGCATAGGGACATGCTTATAGGCAGCAGCATGAAATATTACATCTGGCTCATAACGCATCATAACTTTGTCCATTAATGGCTCATCTTCAACCTGCCCTAACACTGTGCTGTAACGCTGATAGCCCGCTCGATGTTTTAGCTCCATCTGAAGGCTATAAAGCCCTGATTCTGAAGAGTCTAAAAGGATCAACTTACGAGGTTTAAACTTTATAATCTGACGGCACAGCTCACTTCCAATGCTGCCTCCAGCACCTGTAACCATCACGTTTTTTTCGTTCAAATAGTCTGAAATACGCTCACAATCAAGCTCTACTGGTTGGCGGCGAAGAAGGTCTTTGTATCTGACATCTCTTAAAATCTTAACGCTTACCTTTCCATCAATTAATTCGCCATAACTTGGCATGGTTTTAAAATTTATGTTGCAAGATTTACAAGCATCTAAAATTTTTCTCATCTGAGCACCAGTTGCTGAAGGGACAGCAATGATAATCTCCTCTATATCATGCTTTGCCACAATTGCTTGAAGCTCACTCACTCTGCCCAAAACAGGTATCCCATGAATTGATCTGCCCCGTTTGTTTGGGTTATCATCAATAAAGCCGACCACGTTGTAGTTAAGACGTGGATTTTCAAGCATCTCTCTTAATATCTTTTCACCAGCATTGCCAGCACCAATAAGCAAAATAGGAATTTGCGGTTTTGGCTCAAAAAAGCTAAATCCATCTCCGTTATCTTTTTGTCTTGAATATTTATGATACATATAACGAATAAGAAGTCTAAGCCCACCAGTTAATAAAAATGTTAAACACCAGTCAATAATCAGAACTGCTCTTGAAAAGCCATCAAATCTGCTAAATATAAATATTCCAAAAAGAATCAGTAGGGTTGAGGCGATTGATGCTTTAAAAAGATTCCAAAGATCAGAGATGCCGATATACCTAAACATTCCTTTATAAAGTCCAAAAAAGAAATAGACTGCTGGCTTTATAAGAAGAATAAAGGGAAGAAGGGAGAGATTTTGAGCTGCAATTGATTCAGAAAAGACAAACTCAAATCTTATTAAGTGGGCAAAAAAAAATGAGGCTGCAAAGAGCATCACATCAACAGCAAAAATAAGATAAAAATTTAGACGTTTAAGTTGTATTAGCATGATATTTAAAATCAGTTTTATCACTCGACTTTACTATTTTGGTCTTGCCAACTTGACCTAATATTAGTTATTAATGGTTAAAATTTGTTATTATTTTACAAACGCCATAGCTTCAGCAACTCTCTTTACAATAGTCTGCTGCTCATATAGCTTTAAATAGGGACCCATCGGCAGACTAAAAACCCTATCAGCGATGCTCTCTGCAACAGGAAAATCACCCTTTTTATACATCAATACCCCTTCACACTTCAATATATCTTTATCTTGCCCCCCTTTATTAAATATCGGCTGAAGATGCAAGGGCATAGGGTAGTGAACAGCTATTGGAACAGCTCTATTTTTGATCTCAGCTATTAGCCTATCACGATAAATAGTTAGCCCATCATCTTTAGGGTAATTTTTTACCATAACTGTATATTGTGCAAATACGCTTGTGTTATGTGGCTCAATATGTGGCAGTATCAAATCATAACAATATTTTTTAAGTAATTCAAAATATTTAAGGGCAACCTCTCCCCTTAATTCAACCTCTTTATCAAATAGCTCAAACTTTGCAAGCAGCACACCAGCCTGAAGCGTATCTAATCGCCCATTAATTCCCAATCTTTTATGGTAATAGCGTCTCGCCTGCCCATGAACCCTGATTTGACGAATAACTTTGGCAAGAGCATCATCATTAGTAAAAAGAGCACCACCGTCACCATACCCACCAAGTGGCTTACTTGGAAAAAAACTTGTAGAGCCAATTGTCGATAGCCCACAAGAGCGTCTGCCCTTATAAGTTGCTCCAAACGATTGGGCACCATCTTCAATTACTGGTAGATTATATTTAGCAGCAATTGAGTTGATAGCATCAAAATCAGCACACTGCCCATAAAGGCTCACTGGCATAATAGCCTTTGTTCGTGAGGTGATAGCCTGCTCAACTTTCTTAGCATCAATGTTACAAGTGCGGGCATCAATGTCAACAAAAACAGCCTTAGCACCTAAAAGGGCAATCATCTCACCAGTTGCTATAAATGTAAATACAGATGTAATAACCTCATCGCCCTGCCCTACCCCTAATGCCATCATGGCTATCAGGAGGGTATCTGTTCCTGAGCTTGCAGTTATGCAGTGGTTTACACCAACATAATCTGCAAGCTGTTTTTCTAATTCTGCAATTTCTGGTCCCATTATGTAAGAGCCATGATGAAGAGTTCGGTGTATATGCTGCTCAAGTTTTGGGCGTATTTTATCTTGTTGAGCTTTAAGATCAATAAATTCAATTGGTTTTACCGATGAAGATTTAAAGCTGGATAGATATGTCTCAGGCAAGATCGCACAATCAAATTTTTCAATAAGATTTTTATCCCATGTCAAGAGCTTTATACTATTAGGCTCAAAGCTGTTTAAAGCCTTCATTAACAGCGATTGTTCTAAATCATCAGCATCAAATATATCCTCTTCTGGAGACAACGCAGCAAGCCAATGTTTATCTTTTGCAAACATTTTAATTATTTGACCAGCCTCTTTTTTTGCCTCTATTTGAGTTTGAACATTAAAGTTGTTCTGATTAGAAAAGTGCTCCATAATATATTTTGCAAGTTTATGCTGTAGTGTCGGAATTGAGCCAACATAGAGCCATATTCGCCCTCCAAGCTCTTTGCATCGATCTATTGACTCTGAGGCTGTATTAATAGAAAAATCATCTCTGCTCTTTAACTTATCTTGCTCTGATTTTTCTAAAAACTTCAAAACTTTTGACTTACAAATATCAAAAATAATATCAATATCAATCAACAAATCCATATATTTAGCCCCTAAATCTTCTATTTAAATTTTCTATTTTGCGTTACAACTATCTCAAAGATACTTGGCTATATAGACACAAATAGTCTCAAATATCAACTTTTTATAATCTATAAGAGAGTGTAGAGCTTATTGATTCTAATGGTCAATCGTGTTAAATTAAAAGCGTAATCAAGATGTTATGAGCATAGACTTCTAATTTTACTACTACAAACTCTCTAATTTCCATATTCCATTTAAAAATTTCTGGAGAATGTTAAATTGTTATGAGTATAACTATAAAAGAGAATTTAGACAAAAGAATTGGTGAACTTTTTGATGCTCTTAAAAAGAGTAATCTTAGCCTACCCAATTCAATTAATAGCTCCAATAGCAACATTTCTTGCATTTTACATGAACTTAAACAGGTTCTTATGTTTAGCGAATTTGTAGGGGTAACTCTCATAAAAGAGCCTAAAATTCTCGTTGATCTTATTGAATCTGGCGATATTGAACGCTCATACTCTGAAGGGGAATATAGGTTAAAAATCGACAATGAGATAAAAAAGATTATAGACTCTTTAGAAGAGCCAAGTGAGTTCTTAAAAGATGATGCCATGTTAAAGATAGCTCTTAGCAGGGTGAGATCGCGTGAGATGGTAAGAGTTGCATGGCAAGATATTGTTGGAAGAGCAACTTTGGAAGAGACTCTAAAAGATTTGTCTGAGCTTGCTGAGGCATTTGTTGACAAAGCAATCACCTTTATTTATGATAAACTTTGTTCCATATACGGAACGCCGATTGACAGTCTTGGAAATCCCCAAAAACTTGTTGTTCTTGGTATGGGTAAACTTGGTGCTGGTGAGTTAAACTTCTCCTCTGATATTGATCTTATTTTTGCATATCCTGAAGATCTCCTGTTTGAGTGTAGTTCTGTATCAGGCAGAGAAGAATTTAATACCACAGGAGAGTTTTTTACAAAAATGTGCAAAAACTTCTTAAAGGTGTTTGATTCATCTATAGGTAGTTCAATGCTCTTTCGCGTTGATACCCGTCTGCGTCCGTTTGGCGAAAATGGTCCTATTGCCATGAGCTTTTACACAATGGAGGAGTATTATCAGACCCAAGGCAGAGATTGGGAGCGATATGCACTTATAAAGGCAAGACCAATTGCTGGTGATATTGCTGCTGGCTATACACTTCTTAAACTCTTAAACCCCTTTATTTATAGAAGATATTTTGATTATGGCTCTTTTGATTCTCTGAGAGATATGAAAAAGAGGATAACCCTGCAAGTTAGAGATAAACGGTTTAAAAATAACATTAAACT
>JADFZO010000085.1 GCA_015232465.1 Desulfamplus sp. | reverse complement strand
GACCATAAAGAACACCAGCAACACCACCAAGTGAGCCTTGATGGAAACATGATAAAAATGCACCAGTTGCAGCAAATACAGCCATGATACCGTGCATATTGTGGCTTAAATTGTGGAAAAATGGGATTTTATCAAGTTTACGATTTTCCAAAACAAGTGGAATAAACTCAATAGTGAGAACACTGAAATATAAAGATAGACAAAATGCAACTTCAGTAAGCATAGAGTGAACATTTGCATGCCAAAATATAAACCAACCTCTAAGGGGCTGTCCAATATCAATGGCAAGGATCAATAGAGCAGAGCTGTAGCAGATGAAACCAATAACAACAGCAAGGTTGATAATGTTTTTAAGCTCATCAATGCCAAACACATACTTAAGAAGTCCAGTAAAAAAAGCACCGCCTCCAATGGCAATAACAGCAAGGTCAGCCCATATCCAGAGGGCAAAACCATAATAGTCATTCATGTTGGTCTGGTTCAGCCCCTTGAGCCAGCACAGACCCATGGCATAAACGCCCCACAGAAGTACAGCACCCACAACTGCGATACCTGTTGCAAAAACAGGAAACGGGCAACGTTTTGCTCCTTCGGGTATTAATGCAGAATCCATATTATATTACTCCTAAACTTTTTAGTTATCTTATAAATTTTATCTTAAAAGAGAAGATTAAAAATATTTAAGCCTTTTTCTCCCACTCTCCATCGCGATAGTTGTCGCCAGCTTTTCTGACCCATTCACGCTCAGAGATATAATAGACCTTTGGATTGGTCTGAAGCCTCTCTAAAAGACGGAACGCCTTTGGGTTTCTTGGTTTACCGCATTGATGCGGGTCTGGTTTTACAAGTTTATAGACCTCATGCTCTGGATTATTCAAATCTCCAAATGTTATTGCACCAGCAGGACACGCTTGAGTACAGGCTGTTTGATACTCACCCTCTTCAATTGTGTCTCTTCGCTCCTCATAGTAGGCTTTGTCGCGTGCTATCTGATACCTATGGTAGCAAAAACTGCACTTTTCAACAACACCTCTCATTCTTGGAGAGACATTTGGACTTAGATACGACTCCATTCCATCAGGCCATTTAGGATCCCACCAGTTAAAATATCTTGCGTGATATGGGCAAGCTCCCATGCAGTAACGACACCCAAAACAGCGAGTGTAAATTTGGCTAACAATGCCTGTATCGTATCCATAATCAGTTGCAGTTGCAGGGCAGACAGAGATACATGGAGAGTGCCCATGCTCACCTTTACCTCCGCACTGCATACACGGTCTTGGCATATAGCAGACATCAGTATTTGGAAAGGGTTTGCCGTTGGTTAGCTTAAATACCTTCATCCAATTTATACTATCTTTTTTGTTTGTCTCATCTTCTTTAAACGGAACGTTATTTTCAGACATGCACGCTACCATACAGGAGCCGCACCCTGTGCATTTGTCTAAATCAATCACCATTCCGAATTTATAGTGTTTTCCGTGGTTATCTTGTGTCATCGGAACCTCTTTAACAAATTATATTTTTTACCATAAACACGGTAATTTTCATGATTCGGGAGATATTTTTTTAAGCTCTTGAAATTCTGGCTCTAATTCCCCACGCAGCATCTAATCCCGAAACAGGATCAGTTACCGATCCTATAAGCTCATTTACATTTACCCCTTTACCACCAATATACCTATTTTCAAGCGGAGCTACCTTTTTACTCACCCCTCCTGTTACGGTAATTATGCTTGTAGCACCACCTATACTTGGCATAGCAGAACCATCTTTTGTGATAACTTCGCCTTTTGCCCCATTTGAGTGTCCAAGCCCCTCTGGCATTGCAATAACGCCAGGCATGATTCCATCAAATAGGTTGACTTTAACTTTTGCCTCACCAACTGGAGTTGTTATTATAGCATAATCTCCTTGAGAGACACCTACCTGTTTTGCAGTTTCAGGATTCATCTCAACAAGGGTATCTTTTTGAAGAAGAACAGTATCTTCAACTGTTTTTATAGCAAATGGAGATGATGCAAGTGTTGCAGATGCAAGTCTGATAGTCTCAACTGGCACAAGGGTTAAACCATATGATTTTTCATCTCCATCTAAAGGTGTAGCACCTTTAAAATTTGAAAAGAGCGAAAAATCGACAATTAGAGGATTGGCAGGAGGAGCAAGCTCTGAGGCAATGTAGCCCTCTTCTGAGAGTGTTGCAAAATTATCACCATTTACACCCTCAATGCACTCATCAAATGTCTCCCACGGAAAACTTGAGGAAATCCCACCTTCTAATGCTTTGGCAATTGAGATTATTGCATCACCAGGATTTTTTGTGTCAAAAATAGGTCCAGCAACAGGTTTTGAAAGGGCTATAATATTTTGTGCAACGCAACCACCACTACAAACATCTTGCACCATCTCAAGAGATGTGTGGCTTGGAAGAATAAGGTCTGCTAACTGTGCTGTATCGTCCATGTAAGGAGAAAAGCTAACAACAAAAGGAATCTTGTTTATAGCATCTTTAACAGCTTTTGCATTGTGAAGTGTAAAACATGGGTTGGCATTATAGACCATCAAAAGCTCTACGGGGCTTTTTTCAGAGCTGTTAATAACCTCAAAGAGTTTTGATACTGAAGATGACAAAATACTCTGTGTTGAAGCTTGTGCTCCGCCTGAAGCTGCTGCAACTACAGCACTAAATATGCCAGCAGAACCAGACTCTTGAGAAGTTGCTAATGCTACAGCTCCCACAGGAGGTTTTGCATAGCTTTTTATTGCAGCATCGTCCATCTCAATAGAGGGCCATGCGAGCAGTTCTTGCTCTTCAACTGTCCAAAATCCACCAGCTCTGTTTATGTTACCAGTAAGACAATTAAGGGCATGAACAGCAGCAAACTCCATTACGCTTCCAGCACTCTCCCCTTTTCCTCTTCCAGCAATTGCAAGCGGCGATTTTGCTTTAGCAAAATCAGCAGCAACCTCTTTTATCTTTGCAGCATCAATACCAGTAGTTCTTGATACCAACTCAGGTGCATATTTTTCCTTAACAAAATTTGCAAAAGCCTCAAAATTTTTACCAGCACTCTTTGCAAACTCTGCGTTATATAGGTTACTTGAGATCATTGCACTGCATATACCAAGTGCAAGGTAAGACTCAGTTCCGGGCTTTGCTGGAAGCCATACATCAGCACCAACAGCAGTGTTGGATAGCCTGTAATCAACCTGAACAAGTTTTGCCTGACGCTCTTTTCTTGAGCTATTTGCAAGAAAGTTGTTTACAGGAGAGCCCCACCCATCAATAAATCCGCTACCAAAGCTTAAAATATAATCTGAATTGGCAAGATCAAACGCTGCCGAAGCCTTTATGCCGTGCATTTTTGAGATTAAAATCTGCCAGCTCTTCTCCATATTATCAACTGTATAAAAGTTTTGAGAGCCAACAGCAGTTAAAAATCGCCTGTAAAGTCCAGCTACTGTACCTTTATCAGTGCCAACAACACAGGCAAGCGAGTCAGCAGCCCCCTTGTCTCTTAGCTCTTTTATCTTGCCAGCAAAAAGGGCAATGGCCTCGTCCCATGAGAGTTGTTGCCAATTATCTCCTTTTTTTACCATTGGAAAACGAACCCTTGAAGGGTCATAAAGATACTGCAAACCAGAGATACCATGAAGGCAAACTCCACCGTCATTTATGGGGTACCCCTTTTTTCCTTCAATCTTAATAGCTCTTCCATCGACTTTTTTTACACTTATTCCGCAGCTTCCGGGACAGAGAGTGCATATAGTATCCTCAAATGTTACTTCTCCATCAACAGGAACAGGTGTCCATGGCCAGTTTTGAGTCCAGATAGAAATATCATCTGTCAGTTTCCATGTTACCGGAGATGCCGCCACACCTGCTGCAGCTCCAAGTCCAAGTCCCAGGAAGCTTCTTCTGTCTATTTTCATAGGTTACATACCTCAATAAAATTTAAACAATTTAAAATACAAGGTCTCTTCTGTGCCTATAGTTATTTATGACACTGAAAACATGCCCCCTTGCTTCCCGTCTCCTCTTGATGACATTGAGCACAGTCATCCATCTTCATTCTATCCCAAGGATTCTTTTTGATTCCCCAGATACTCTCTCCCCAAATATCGCGGCTATAACCTGTGATTCTGTTCTCCTGATAAGGCTTTAAAGATTCAGATTCACCAATGTGCCCATGACAAGTTACACAATCCATTTTAGCACCAACAACGTGTGCTGAATGGGAGAAGAATACGCAGTCAGGCTGTTTTGAATAGATGTACCAAGGAACTTCAATACCCTTTTCAACATACTCTGTCATAAATATCTCCTCATCTTTTGTATCTCCAAGCTGACTTTCATGGCACTCCATACAAGAGCTGTTTTTGGGGACACCTGCAAATGAGCCATCTTCTCTAAAATAGTGGCAAGACTCACACCCACTGGTCTGTTCAACGTGCAGGGCATGGTTAAAGTTAAAAGGCTGCTCCTTTTTTGAGTATAGCAGACTTGGAAACAGTAACCATCCAGAGAGAAAACAGACAGCAAATGCTGCTATAAAAAAAAGGACTCCCATTCCAACGCCGGAATCCCCTCCTGCCTTCTGCTCATTGGAAGTAGCATCTTCTGCACCATCCACTGAACCGTTTTCAGTTTTCTTTTTTAATTCACTCATGAAAACCCCGTCAATTAAAGTTGTTGATAAAACTACTAAGGTTAATAAAACTTAAAGCATTATTTCCTCACACCCCATATCAGCCTTTAAATCAAAAATGGCTGATATATTTAAACTGTGGAGAGGTCTTGTTTGAGCCTCTGCACCACAGATACATCTATATTTTAAGTCTAAAATAGCTTAAAGCCCAAAAATAAAGATAATCTATATTAATATCCATTATCCTTGTCAAGCTAAAATCAGACCACAAAGCCATCTATCAAGCATAGCTGTGAAGACCTGGAAGCAGGTTTACCCCAAAATATGTAAATAGTACTGCCATAAATCCAACAATTGAGACCCATGCAATCCGTTTTCCGTGCCAACCTCTCATCAGCCGTAGGTGAAGCAAAATGGCATAGATAAACCATGTGATAAGAGACCAAGTCTCTTTTGGATCCCATGACCAGTAAGTTCCCCATGCTGAATTTGCCCAGACAGAACCAGTAATAATACCAATAGTGAGAAAGAGAAAACCAAACATAACCATCTGATGAATTAGCTCGTCCATTAAATCTAATGAGGGCAGTTTGGAATAAAGAGATTTTTTACCATTTTGTAGCTTTTTATCTCCTGATATGTGATCTTTTTGCTCTAAATCGACAGGCTTTATAAGATACATTATGCTAAAACCAAAGGCAACAGCAAAGCCAGCATAACCAAGAAAACAGGTTATAACATGGGCAATTAGCCAGTTACTTTTAAGGGCTGGAATAAGGGGAGTTATTTTATCTGAAATAGATGGAGATAAAGAGGCATAGGCAATTGAGAGAAAGGCAAGTGGAGTTGCAAAGACCCCAATAATTCTCTCTTTGTATTTAATCTCCACAAAAAGATATAGTGCTGCAATAGTCCATGAAAAAAAGACAAGAGACTCATACATATTAGAGAATGGAGCATGACCATACCCAATTTTATAAGACTCAATCCATCTTAAAATTATTCCCATTGTGTTGCCTGTAAAACCTGCGACAAAAACAAAAAAACCCGCTTTTGCCATCACCTCTTTTTTAAAGGTCCAAGACCCAATATACAAAACAGATGCAAAAGCATAGACAAATGTTGTTACAGACAAAATTATAGAGCTGTTCATAATCTTAATATTTCCTTAAATCCCTTAAATTTTATAATTTATCCATCATTGAGGCTATCTTTCCAACTTTTAGCTTCATACCTTGGCTATTTTTATTTGCTGTGCCATATACAATAACTTTGCAGCCACTATTTTTTTCTAAAATCTCAACACAGATGCTCTGGTGAGACATAAAAAATGTTATCCAACATCCAATAATCATTAAAATAAATCCAACATAAACATACCAGACACCAGGGTCTTTAGTTACCTGTAAACCAGTGTAGTATTGTTTTTCATAATCTTCAATCTCAAAGGAGAACTCACCACCTCGCATCTTATCAAAAGTTGGAAATTTTATTGGAATGTATATCTCAATTTCACCGTTTTTGTCAGATTCACTATTTTGACCATTATCCACTTTATTAGAGCTATACATTCTGCCTACAAACCCCTCACCAAGATTATGCCCTCTAAAGTTATACCCATGAACAAACTCGCTTAAGGTAAATTTTCCTCCAGATTCAGGTATATCAATAGTGTCGCCAATCTCCATCTTTTTAGAGTAGGTCATACTGCTCTGTTTGCTTGTTATTTTAAAGGTTGCACTCTTTGCTGAATCTATGCCGTAGCTTGACTGATATAGGCTCAAACCTCTGTAACGAAGCGGGTCGTTGACAATAATATCTTTTGTGAATGCCTCTTTGCCATCTTCAAGGACTGTAAGGTTTGATTTGAACTCCTTTGGCTGACCCGTATCGTAAAATGTTACGCTAAATGAGTTGCACCTTATATCAAATCCAAGCTCTACGGGTCTATTGTTATCTCTTAAAAATGCAGAGCTAACTGTTAGCCCCTCTGGTATTGCAACAAAAGCCTTAAAACCCCATAAACTTCCAATTACTCCGCCAGCAAGCATAAGAATAACACTTAAATGCACCACATAGACACCAATACGTGTCCATCTTCCAGACTCGCCAAAAATTGCAACACCTTTAGGATTTTGATCTTCAGATTTTTCAACAGTAGCAAAGCCAAAGTTTTTTTCTATAAATTGCAGATATTTAGCCTCAAGAGCCTCTAAGTTAGAGTTTGATTCCAACTCAATTTTATCTTTTAGCCGCCTAAATCTATCAATATTAAATGTAATTTTATCTGGAAAGATTATTTTCCATGTAGTTTTAAGTTTATCAATAGAGCAGATAACAATATTTACAGATAACAGCACTAAAAGCAGTATAAACCACCATGCGTTATACATATCAAAAATATCAAGCAGGTTGAATAACTTGAAAAATACCTCTCCATATCTATTTAGATAGAACTGCTCAGTTCCGTTTTGAGGGATTATAGTCCCAATTATTGATGTAACAGCAAGAAGTAAAAGAACTACAACTGTAAGTTTTACTGATTTAAAAGTGTTCCATAAAATATTTTCAGATTTTTTATCGCTATTATTTTTTTCCATTATTATTTTTTTCCATTATTACCGTTATTGAGCAACCCATTTTTTAACAGATTGAAATACAAGCTCCCGTTTAAGTGGTTTTGTCAAAAAATCGTCCATACCAGCCTCTATACACCTATCTTCAAACTCCTTTAAAGCATTTGCCGTTAGTGCCACAATTGGAGTTTTATGATTATACACCTCATTACTATCAAGCTCTTCTTGAGCATTATTTATATTTATTCCCTCTTTTTCAAGCTGTCGTATCCTGCGTGTAGCCTCAAGCCCATCCATTTCAGGCATATTAATATCCATAAATATTAGATCGATCTTTTGGCAATCTTCAAGATAGCTTGAGATAGCCTCAACGCCGTTAGCAGCAACCAAAACATTGTATCCAGCCTTTGAGAGCATAATCTCAGTCATCTTCTGATTGACAGGGTTATCCTCAACAAGAAGAATGGTTACAGATTGTTTAAAACTTTCAGCAAGCAGATGGGTTGTTAAAATCTTATGTGAATCTTGATCAGATTTTTGTTCTAAAATAGTTTTTTCAAGCCCAAGTATGGCAGAGATCATGCTAAAGAGCTTTTTTCTTTGAATTGGTTTTGCTAAAAAGCCATTATAGCCCGCCTTGCTACACCGTTCCGCCCCACCTGGGTCTGGATTTATGCAGACCAAAAGAGGAGTAGTTGAATATTTACCATTTAGTCTTCTTAAAGACTCTGCAAACTCAAGGTGCAGATGGCTCTTTATACCAGCATCTACAATACCAATATCAAAGTTGGTATCGCTATTGTCTATATTTGAGCCACTCTCTTTTGAAGAGAAAAACTCAAGGGCATTATCTACATTATCAAACAGCTCAACAAACATACCAGAAGAGGTCAATTCATCTATTATAATCTCTCTTAAAGGTGTATTTTTTGATATGCACAAAAAAGCCCTCTTACCTTTAAGCCCAACTGGTCTAAAAAGTGCCTTAGGTAAACGGGTCTGTTTTTGAAGGTGTGATGTAAAGTAGAATGTGCTACCTTTGCCAAAATCGCTTTCAGCCCAGACAGAGCCTTGCATCTTCTCTGCAATTTTTCGGCATATCGCAAGCCCAAGCCCAGTTCCGCCATATCTTCTTGTTGTTGTCTCATCAGATTGCAAAAAAGGCTCAAAAATAGCCCCCAATTTATCTGCTGGAATGCCGATCCCGCTATCTTTTACAGATGCCTGCAGCACAACTTCAGACTCGTTCTCCTCTTTAATATCAAGGCAAAGCTCAATAAATCCTGAAGATGTAAATTTTGCAGAATTTCCAAGAAAATTTAAGAGAACCTGCCTAAACCTGTATGGATCGCCCACAACAAGACATGGAACAGAGTCAGAGATACGGCACAAAAGCTCAACTTTCACCTCATTAATTTTGCTTCTTACAACCTCAAGAGCCTCAAAACAGAGCACTTCAGGATCAAACTCGATCTTTTCAATGCTCATCTGTCCAGATTCAACTTTAGAAAAATCCAAAATATCATTAACAACAGAGAGAAGAACCTCACAGCTTATCTTTGCATTTTGGACATACTCTTTTTGCTCTTCTGTAAGTGGTGTGTTGTAAAAAATATCAATGTAGCCAAGAATACCGTTAAGAGGGGTTCTTATCTCATGGCTCATGTTGGCAAGAAAATCTGTTTTTGCCTTAGATGCAGCCTTTGCCTCCTCTGCAAGTGTGTTCGCCTTTGATGCAAGAGCCTTTGCCTCTTCAGCTAACGCATTGGCTTTCTCCATAGCTAAATTGAGTTCATGGTTTGTTTTTCTCAAATTTAAAAGGGTGCGTTTTTCACGCTCAATACGCTCAATTTTGGCAGCAACAGAGTTGATGCCAAAGGGCTTGGTCATATAATCAGAAGCCCCAGCATCAATAATATCGACATAAGAGTACTCCCCTGAAAATCCTGTCATAATTATAAAGTCAATCTCTGGAAACTGCTTTTTGACCTTCTGCATAAGCTCAATACCGTCCATAACTGGCATTGATATATCTGATATGACTAAATCGATCTGTTTGGCTCCATTGCAGATCATATTATAGGCAGTAACAGCATTTTCAGCCTCGCTGCAATTAAATCCAATCACCTGAAAAGATTTAACTAAAATTGAACGCAGACCTATATCATCATCAACGATCAGGATATTTCGTATTAGGGAGTTTTCATTTACATGTCGTTTATTCATATTTATAGTTTTCTACTTATTCATTGACCCTTTCCACATAAGAGCGTGTTCTTGTATCTATCTTAACAAGCTGACCCTCATCCACAAATGGAGGCACCTGAATCTCAAACCCTGTTTCAAGGGTTGCGGGTTTTGTGCTGCCTGTTGCAGTATCTCCCTTTGCCCATGGATCAGATTTTACGATCCTAAGATTTACAAAGTTTGGCAGAGTCAATCCAATAGCCTTGCCATTAAAAAATAGTGCTGTGCAGACAGTGTTCTCTTTTAAAAGCTCAATGGTATCTCCAACCTGATCTTTGCTTAAGAACTCTTGCTCATAATTTGAGGTATTCATAAAGCAGTAGCTATTTTGTTCAGCGTAAAGATACTCCATCTCTTGCTCTTCAAGCGATGCCTCTTCAAATTTTTCTCCTGAACGGTAGGTCTTTTCAAATTGGGTGCCTGAAATCATATTTTTAAGTCTGCATTTATAAAGAGCCTGCCCTTTTCCTGGTTTTTTAAACTGAAAATCAATAACCATATATGGCTCTCCATCTATCTGAAATTTAAGCCCTTTTTTAAGATCACTTACATCATACATATATCATATCTCCTGATTTTTGCTATTTTAAATTTTAATTTGGTTAATAAAAAAATATAAACACAACTAAATGCAAAATTTTAAACTCTTAAAATTTTTGCATCTTTAAACCATATTAAACAACGATTGGCAATAGTGGATAAAAACAACTTGATTTTTTATCTGAAGTATAAGAGAAATAGAGGCTTAACATAGAAAATTTACAATTATGTTCAGATATTTGAGGGGAACTTATTAAATGATACTTATAATTGATTTTGGTTCACAATTTAACCAGCTTATTGCACGTAGGGTACGGGAAAATGAGGTTTACTGCCAAATTGAGCCATCAGAAATCACGATTGATAAAATAAAATCTCTAAGCCCTGATGGTATCATTCTTTCAGGAGGACCCGCAAGCATTTATGAAGAGAATAGCCCCTCTATTGATGCTGATATTTTTAAACTTGGAATACCTATTCTTGGTATATGTTACGGTATGCACTTTATGATTCAAGCTTTGGGGGGAAAGATTGCCAGACCTAAAAAGCGTGAGTATGGATTTGCAACACTTCAAGTTAAAGATGAGAGCACTCCATCTCTTTTTAAAGATATGCCAAAATCTTTTCAGTGCTGGATGAGTCATGGAGATTCAACAGAGATTCTACCTGATAATTTTATCATCACAGCATCAACTCAAAATACTGAAATTGCTGCAATTGCTGATCTTAAAAACCGATTTTTTGCTCTTCAGTTTCACCCTGAAGTTGAGCACACTGTAAATGGCTCTGAAATGATCAAAAATTTTCTATTTGATGTGTGCAATTGCAAAAAGAGCTGGAGTATGGACTCATTTGCAAGCGGTGCAATTGCTCAGATTAAAGAGGCTGTGGGGCATAAAAGAGTTGTAATGGGGTTATCTGGCGGTGTTGATTCATCTGTTGCTGCACTTTTAATCCACAAGGCAATTGGGAAAAATTTACACTGTATATTTGTTGATAATGGGCTTTTGAGAAAAGATGAAAAAAAGAGCCTTGAGAAGGTTTTTGCAGCTAACCTTGATATGAACATCACATTTGTTGATGCCCAGAAAAAATTTTTAGATGCCCTAAAAGATGTTACTGACCCTGAAAAGAAACGAAAAGCTATTGGCAGGCTATTTA
>JADFZO010000084.1 GCA_015232465.1 Desulfamplus sp. | reverse complement strand
TGCAGGGCGCTGGGGCGGGTAAGGGGGTGGATGACGTTGAGAGGATAAGATACCATAAAGTTGTTATAATGACTGATGCTGATGTTGATGGCTCTCATATCAGAACTTTGCTGCTCACATTTTTTTATCGTCAGATGCCTGAAATTGTTACAAAGGGTTATCTCTATATTGCACAGCCTCCGCTATTTAGGGTGGGCAAAGGAAAGAGCGGAATCTATCTTAAAGATGAGGCTGAGTATCGAGATTATCTTGTCAAAAGGGTGTGCGAGCTAAAAGATGTCTATATTGGAGATAGAGATGAGCGTTTAAGCGATGATGAGCTTTATCAATTTCTTAAAGATTTATCAGAGTATTACAATGCTGTAGAGCGTCTTAAAATGAAGGAGTATGATATTGATCTTTTGATTAAACTTATCAAAATGAACCTTAGAGATAAGTTCTTTTTAAAAGATAGAGATAAGATGGTTGAGCTTAAAAATTATCTTGATGACAATGGCTATCTTACAAATGAGCTTGAATATAGCGAAGAGTTTGAGATTTACGAGCTAACTATTAAAGGCTATGATCTTACAATTGGCAAAAGCCTTATTGCAACTAACGAATATAAGGTTATGATCAAAAATCTTGATAAGATAGAGGCGTTTGATAAACCTCCATTCAAGGTCTGCTCAAGTGGCGGGGTTAAACCTAATAAAGATATTGAGCCTGAAGGCGACTTAATAGATCAAGATCAAATCGCCCCTTCTGCATCAATTGTTGAATATAAGGGGACTCTGCTGTTTGAAGATAAAGGCTCTTTTTTTGATTACATCATGTCTGAAGCAAAAAGGGGCATTAGCATTCAACGCTACAAAGGTCTTGGTGAGATGAACCCTGATCAGTTGTGGGAGACAACTATGGATCCTGAAAAGCGAATAATGCTACAAGTTCAGGTTGAAGATGCTGAAAAGGCTGATGATATATTTACACTGCTTATGGGTGAAGAGGTTGAGCCAAGAAGAAATTTTATCCAGACTCATGCTCTTGATGTCTCATCATTAGATTATTAGACAGATTATTAGCAGATTTAGGCAAATTTGTTGGAGAGTTGATGAAGATTTTTCTTGAAAGTCTTGGGTGCTGCCGTAACCAGATTGACAGCGAGGTTATGTTAGGAAGGCTTGCTTGTGCAAACCATGAAATCTGTTATGAGCCATCTGAGGCAGAGGTTATTATTGTAAACACTTGCGGATTTATAGCTTCTGCCTCAGCAGAGGCTATTGATACTATTCTTGAGCTTGCCCAATATAAAAAAGATGGTCTGTGCAGACGCCTTGTTGTTACTGGGTGTCTGCCAGAGCGTTTTCGTAATGACACACTAACTGAGGCTCTGCCTGAAGTTGATGCCTTTCTTGGCACTGGAGCTTGCGGCGATATTGTAAAGGCTGTGGAGCATAAATGTAGCCTTGATTCAAGGTTAGTTCTTCTTCCAGAACCATCATCAAGGGAGTTTCAAGGCTATCCACTTCCACGAATTTTGACTTTAAACCACTCTGCTTACATAAAAATATCAGAGGGCTGTAATCGCAAATGCACATACTGCATTATCCCAAAACTTCGTGGCAAACAGCGTAGCCGTTCAATTGAAGATATTGTATCAGAGACAAATCACCTTCTTCAACATGGTGTAAAAGAGCTTATATTTGTTGGTGAAAACACAACTGATTATGGCATTGATACTATTTTATCTGCAAATTTAAATAAAAAAGAGTTTAAATCCCCAGTTAATCTTGCAAATCTTCTTGAGCAAATCTCAATTTGTGCTGATAAGTATGCAGATATAAACCGCCCAATCTGGCTACGTCTTTTATATACCCACCCATCATCAATCACAAATGAGGTAGTTGAGCGTATCTCCTATCTTGATAATTTTTGCACCTATTTTGATGTTCCAATTCAACATGCAAGCCCAAAGATATTAAAACTTATGGGCAGAGATTATGATTTAGATCACCTCTATCGCCTCTTTGAATCTATAAAAAATATAGCACCAGACGCAATTTTAAGAACAACCTTAATTACAGGTTTTCCGGGCGAAACAGACAAAGATTTTAAAACCATGTTAAAATTTATAGAAGATATAAAATTTGACCATTTAGGGGTTTTTACCTATTCAGATTCAGAAGACCTTCTATCTCACAGATTAAAGGGTCATGTTTTAAAAGAGGTTGCAGAGGAGCGGCTTGATATTATAATGGCTACGCAATCTCAAATATCTGAAAAGATAAATAAAAAATATATGGATCAAACTGTAAAGGTGCTTATAGAGGAGAATCCAGATGATGGGATTTATCTTGGCAGAACAGGGTTTCAAGCTCCTGAAGTTGATGGTATTACATTTATTTATGGCTCAGCTCTTGAAATTGGCACCTTTGCTGATGTAAAGATTACAGAAACTTATGAATATGACCTTGCAGGAGAAGACTTAAACTATGACCCAGCCGTTCAGCTCGGATCCACAAATAGAGCCAAATTTAGCTCCACATCTAAATAGACCAACCCACAACCAACTCAAAAATATTATTATCTCAAAAGTAGGAGATGATCTTGCAAATATTGAGAGAGCACTTCACGACAATTTAAATCCCCATCTTGATCTTGTATCTGAAATTGCTGGGCATCTTCTGTTTAGCGGTGGAAAAAGGCTGCGTCCCCTTCTTATGGTTTTAAGTGCTAAATTGTGTAACTATAATGAAGATTTTGCTGTAAAGTTTTCAACCATATTTGAGTATCTTCATGCTGCAACACTTTTGCATGATGATGTTGTTGATAAGGCTTGGGTTCGGCGTGGCAAACCTGCTGCCCACTCTTACTGGAGCGTGCCTAAGGTTGTTCTTACTGGTGATTTTTTGCTTGCACGATCTTTGAGCCTTGCTGCTCAAACTGGTATCCCTGAGATAATTGACATAATGGCAAATATTACAGAAGAGATGTCCCAAGGCGAAATTGAGCAGATGGAGCAAAAGGGCAGAGTTGATCTTACTGAGTCTAAATATCTTAAGATAATTGAGCGAAAGACAGCTATTTTGATTCAAGGTGCGTGCAAAAGCGGTGCAATAGTTGCCCATAAAAATAACAGGTCATTTAATGTATCTTCTGATCCTTACAAAAAAGAGCTGTTTAATAAAAAAGAGGAGGCTCTTGCTAAATATGGGTATCATCTTGGGATTGCATTTCAGATGGCTGATGATCTGCTTGACTACACAGGCGATGTTACAGCACTTGGTAAAAATCCAGGGGCTGATATAAAGGAGGGAAAGCTCACACTGCCTCTTATATATTCGCTCTCAAAAGCTGATGATGAAGATCGGGCTTTGATGGAGGATATTATTAACAACTGCATTACAGATCAAGATAACAGAGCAGATAGTGAGGGGTGGTTTAATCTTATTTTGGATAAAATAGATAAATATCAAGGCATTAAATACACAGAGTTGCAGGCTCAAAATCATGTTAAAGAGGCAAAAAAGAGCCTTGAAGTTTTTGATGATTGCGAAGCTAAAGATATTTTGATGATGCTTGCAGATTACTCAATTACAAGAAAAGTGTGAAAAAAAGAGATTTAATTTCATATATCTTTTTGAATAGCACAAAAATTTAAATCAAGGCTAAAAATCAGGTAGGGTATGTTTTAAAATATGGTCTTATCAAAGAGAATATGTTCAATTCTCGTAAATGCTGGTATTATATCAACGGATCAGGCAAAAAATGCTCTTCAAAAGGAGAGAATCACAAGAGAGAGGATCCATGCTGAGCGAGAAAAAAAGAGGGGAGCTGCTGGCACTGCAAATATCATTGATGCTCCAATAGATTTTGTAGATGTCCTTCTTGCCCTTAATGTAAGAACCATTGATAATCCAGAGATTCCAATAGAGGAAGATACATTATATGAGACAATTGCTAAGGGTCTTGGCATTGCCTATAAAAAGATCGATCCTCTCCAGCTTGATCTAAATTTAGTAACAAGAACCATACCAAAATCTTTTGCCATGAAACACCTGCTTCTTCCGCTTGAGATCAACGAGGGGCAGTTGGTTGTAGCAACTGTTGATCCCTTTAATCAAGAGGCAATTGAAGATGTTGAGAGGGTAACTAACCTTAAAGTTCTGCCAGTAATAAGCTCAAAATCTGACATAAAAAAGCTGATTTCAGAGTGTTTTGGATTTAAACACTCAATCTCTGCTGCTGAAGATCAGTTTGCCTCAGCAGGTGTTGGAGTTGATCTTGGAAACTTTGAGCAGTTTGTCCGACTAACCTCGTCAGATGAGGTTCCCTCAACAGATCAGCACATTGTTAATGCTGTAAACCACCTATTTTCTTACTCGTTTGATCAGAGGGCAAGTGATATTCACATTGAGCCAAAACGGGATACCTCAATTGTTAGAATGAGAATTGACGGAGTGCTCCATACAGTTTATAAGCTGCCTAAGAAGGTTCACAATGCTGTTATAAGCAGAATAAAGACTCTATCTGGTCTTAATATGGCTGAAAAGAGACGCCCTCAAGATGGGCGTATCAAGACTGAAAAAGATGGGGTTGAGGTTGAAATCCGTGTCTCAACAATTCCAGTTGCATTTGGCGAAAAGGCTGTATTAAGAGTTATGGATCCAACTGTTTTGTTTCAAAGTCTTGAACAGCTTGGATTTGAAGATGAGGATTACCACAAATACAAAAAGATGATAAGTATGCCGCACGGCATTATTTTGGTTACAGGTCCAACTGGAAGCGGTAAATCGACAACTCTCTACTCAACTCTAAGGCTTTTATCATCTCCTGAGGTTAACATAACCACAATTGAAGACCCGATTGAGATGATACACGAAGATTTTAACCAGATTGCTGTTCAGCCCGCAATTGAGGTAACCTTTGACACTGTTTTGAGAAACATTCTTCGTCAAGACCCTGATATTATAATGGTAGGAGAGATAAGAGACCTTCTGACCGCTCAGAGTGCTATTCAAGCTGCGTTAACTGGGCATCTTGTGCTATCTACGCTCCACACAAACGATTCTGCATCCTCTGTTACTCGTCTGCTTGATCTTGGGATTCCTCCATTTTTAGTTCACTCATCTCTTACTGGTATTATTGCCCAAAGGCTTGTTCGGACAATATGCCCATTTTGCCATGAGAGCTTTGAGATTGAGATAAATCAGTTAAATGCAATGGGTTTTAAAACAGATAAGATTATGCGTTATAATGGCACAGGTTTGACTAATAATAAGATGAAAATCAGCAGTGATGGCAATATTATATTAAAACGTGGAAAGGGTTGTATTCATTGCAGGTACACAGGTTATAAAGGAAGAAAGGCTGTTTTTGAGGTTCTGCCCTATTCTGAGAGGCTAAAAAAAATGACATCTGATGATGTTAATATCTCTGAGTTGAGGCGTGTTGCAGAGAGCGAGGGGTTTGTCTCTTTAAGAGATAGGGCAATAGCAAAAATGATAAATGGTGAGACAACTTATCAAGAGGTTTTAAAGGTTACATGGGAGAATATTTAAATATTGAATATATGAGACGAATAGCAGATTTTTTGTTTGAAACCAGCATGTTAAAAGAGCTTCCCAGATCAGGTTATGCCTTTCTTGGCTCTGGAAAAGAGAGCGTTGCAGAGCACTCTTTTATGACAGCCATAATATGCTTTACAATCTGTAAGATTGAGCCTTATATTAATGTAGAGCGTCTAATTTCAATGGCTTTGATACATGATCTGCCAGAGGCAAGAATTGGGGATTTAAACTATGTTCACAAACGATATGTAACTGCCCTTGAAGATAAAGCATCTAAAGATATGGCTCAGGGTTTGCCATTTGGCAGTGAAATGGTTGAAATTTTGAATGAGTTTAACGAGGCAAAGAGCCGCGAGGCAATGCTTGCACGAGATGCGGATCAGCTTGCATTTATAGTTGAGCTAAAAAAATGCCATGATACTGGTGCTAAATCGCCAGAAAAGTGGCTGCCGTTTATAGTTGAGAGGCTTAAAACCGATACAGGTAAAAGGCTTGCTCAAAGCATATTGGATTCAAATTGGGACGATTGGTGGTTTAAAAACTATTCAGAGTAACTTAAAGCTATGAATAAATATAGTGATAGAGAGATTACAAAAATTGTCTGTTTTTGTGCCTGTAATAGATCGCATATTTTAGAGCATCTGCAGAATCAAGATAGCTATATAGTTAAGCTCTGCCGCGATCCTGATACACTTGAGCAGGCAGTCGATGCCATTCACCCAGATGTCATACTGATTGACTGCACTGGTGCTCCTGATAACTGTGCCATCAACTCTTCTTATAATGTTCCATCTGAAACTAATATTGAAAGAATTATTGAGTTAAAAGAGATAGTTACCCCTAAAGATGACGCAACTTTTTATCCTGATAAAGCAGCAGCTATTCCCCCAATTATATTTCCAAGCTATCTGCCTGAACATCTGCCAATTAGAAGCATTGTAGATAAATCAGAGATTCTATTTGTGTTTGATTCTGACCCTGGTGTTGATGTTCGGCTTCAGTGTGTTGCAAACAGGTGTGATGTGATGGTTAGCCCTTTTTTATTTGAAGAGCTAAATTTTAAAATAAAGCTCCATGCAAATCAAAGAGAACTTAGTTGGCAGATCAATTGGCATAAAGAGACGCTTAACCGTGCTGTTGCCCATATTGACAAGCTAAAAAGCATAATTTTTGATACAAAAACAGCGTGGGCAAGGGAAAATGAGATACTTCACAACTCATTAAAACAGATATCAATAATGTCAAATGATCGTGAAGCTCTTAAAAGAGAACTTCACACCTCACGGGTTAAGCTCTTTGAAAACATAAAGGGGATAAATGAGTTTTTATGTAGCATGGTGGAGTCTCGCAATGAGCATCAAAAGGGGCACTCTAAACGTGTTGCACAGATTGCCGAATTTGTGGCAAAAAAAATTGGAGTTGGGGCGAGCTCTCTTAAAATACTAAAAAATGCAGCCATGCTTCATGAGGTTGGAATGCTTCTTATCCCATCTTCTATATTAAATAAAAGGGCTGTAGAGTTCTCAGAGTATGAAAAAAATATGATGCTCCACCACCCCTCAAATGGTGCTGCATATTTAGAAAAGTGTCCTGGATTTGAAAAGGTTGCAAATATAATTTGCCATTTACACGAAAACTCTGATGGCACAGGCTATCCAGAGGGGTTAAAAAAGCGATATATTCCGCTTTTATCAAAAATTCTTGCTGGTGCTGATGTTTTAGATCAAATTTGGGTTGATAACCCTTATGCCTCTATTGATAGGATTCTTGAGCTTTTAGAAGAGAAGGCTGGATCACGTTTGGACCCATCTATTGTGAGTATACTTGAAAAGTATGTGGTTACAGTTTTGTATTTTAACCCCTCTGCCAACAAAACAGATATAGACCAGTTAGAAGAAAAAGAGGATAATCAACCAAATGTTGAGCCAGTTAATGGGCATGTAAGGTTAAAAGAGATACCCATTTATCAGTTAAAGCCGGGAATGGTTATTGGCACTGCGATTTTTACCAAAACTGGAACAAAACTTCTATCTTCAGGCACAACTTTGAGTGAGGATTCGATCCGAATGGTTGAAAAATATAGCAAAGAGTATCCTATTGATGATACTGTTTTTATAAAAGATTTCTCTTAATTTAAGATATTACTTAAAATAGGTTTGGAGTTAAACTATGGATCTTGCAACAATTATTGGTATTGTCTCTGGTGTTGGATTTATTATAGGAACTATTCTTCTTGGTAGCGGTTTAGGACTATTTGTTGATATACCATCAATAGTTATTGTTTGTGGCGGAACAGTTGCTGGAGTTTTTGTGGCATTTCCCCTCAAAGATGTTATTGGGCTTATTAAAGTTACTATGAAGTTATTTTTATTTAAACTTGAAAAGCCTGACGGTATAGTTGCAAATTTGATTGAAATATCAAACAAGGCAAGAAAAGGGGGACTTTTATCAATTGAGGCTGATATTGCTAATACCTCAGACCCCTATTTGGCAAGTGCTTTACAGATGACGGTAGATGGTGTGAAAACTGCTGATATTGCTGCTGTTATGCAAAAAAAGATGGATTTGGTAAAAGAGTCAAATGGAACTGGTGCTTCAATGTATGGAACGCTTGGTTCACTTGCCCCTGCTTTTGGTATGATAGGAACACTTATTGGGCTTGTGCAGATGCTTGCAAATCTTGATGATCCTGCAAGTATTGGACCCTCAATGGCTGTTGCCATGATAACCACATTTTATGGTGCTATTCTTGCCAACCTCTTTTTTAACCCTATGTCAAATAAACTTAAAATTCGCTGTGGCGAAGAGATTTCTAATATGAATATCATTTATGAGGGTGTTTTATCTATCCGTGAAGGAGAGCACCCTAAGCTATTAGAAGAGAAGTTAAATGTATATCTTGGTCCTAATAAACCTAAAGATGGTGGTAAATAAAACATACTCATACTTTTCATAGGGTTAAATAGTTATGGCAGACGAGAATTTATCAGAGGCAGAGGCACCAGCCCTAAATTGTCCAAAAGTAAAACAGGAGGAGTGCCCGCCTGCTGGTGCCCCTGAATGGATGGCAACATTTTCCGATCTTGTTACCCTTTTGATGTGTTTTTTCGTGCTTATGTATGCTATGAGCACAACTCAACAAGAGACTTTTAAGGAACTTGTTGAATCATTGCGAAGTGCATTGGGTGTAACTGTTGTCCCAGAGGCTGGAAGCAGAGAGGGTTTAACTATGCAGCCTGTGCCAGCAGAGACCCCTGCTGAAGAGCAGAAGATCGATGAGATGGGTGGAATGATACAAAAAGATTTGGAAGAGGTTGTAAGTGAGGTAAGAGAGCTTGTGATGTTCAACAAACTTGGCGGGCTTGTAACTGCAACTCAAGGGGATATGGGGGCTGTGATCACAATGACAGATATGCTCCTATTTGAACAAGGCGGGGCAACCTTATCTGATATGGGGATAGATGTGCTAAGAAAGATAGCTTCAGTGCTCTCAAGGCTTGCATATCATGTAAAAGTTAAAGGGCACACTGACAATGTTGAGGTAAATAAGCAGTTGTATCCATCTAATTGGGAGCTTTCTGCAGCCAGAGCAAGTGCTGTTGTGCGTCTGCTTGTTGAGAGCGGATTGAATCCTAAATATATCTCTGCTGAAGGTTATGCCGAATTTAAGCCAGTTGCAACTAATGACACTCCAGATGGTAGATCAAGAAATAGACGGGTTGAGATTATTTATGACAGAGATATAATTGCTCGCGATTTTGTTGGGCTGGATAAGCAAAAAAAATAGGATATAAGGAGTAGATGGGCTTTATGAGACGAGCTTTAACTGAAATTGCCAATGATCTTGGACTTAATTTAGATACATTAGATCGCTGGATCAGGCAGGGCAAGATACCTGTGAGTAGGCAAGGTAGCATTGGGATTTACAGTGAGTCTGATCTCAATCGTTGGTCTGAAAAGCATCGAAAACATCAGAGTCTTGAAGATACTATTGATGCTAAAAAGGTTGGCGGCGTATCAGAATTGATTTTACTATCTGCTCTAAAACGAGGTGGCATATTTCATAACATTGCTGGTAATAGCAAAGATGAAGTTATTGCTGCTGCCGTTGATACTATTCCTGATTTTCCCCAAAAAGATAGAGACCAAATTTATCTTCAACTTATTGAGCGAGAGAGCCTTGCATCAACTGGCATTGGAAAGGGGGTTGCAATACCGCACCCACGAAACCCCATTGCTCGTAGTATAACAGAGCCAATGATTACAACCTGTTTTCTTCAAAATAGCATTGATTTTGACGCAATTGACGGCAGGGCTGTGTCAGTTCTCTTTGTGCTTCTTAGCCCTTCAGTTGAGAGCCATCTCAATTTGCTCTCAAGGCTCTCTTTTTGCCTAAGAGATGCCAATTTTATAGAGTTTATCCATCAAAAACCAGATGCAGATTTAATACTTCAACGTGTGCAAGATGTGGAAAGCTCTATTGACAAAAAGGAGATGTAAAAAAAAGAAAATAAGGAGATGCAATTATGAGACTACCTTATGGGATAAGCGATTTTAGAGAGGTTGTTCTTAAAAACTACTTTTACTGCGATAGAACAGATTTAATCAGCAATATAGAGAAAGATAAATTCCAGCTATTCCTCCGCCCCCGCCGTTTTGGCAAATCCCTTCTTTTATCCATGCTTGAGAATTACTACGATATTACAAAAAAAGATGAGTTTAACTCTATGTTTGGTCATCTTAAAATTGGAAAAAATCCAACATCTCTTCGCAATTCATATTTTATTTTAAAGTGGGATTTTTCGTGTATTGATTCTTCAGGGGATTTAGACGCAATTCGTCAATCGCTTTTTAACCATATAAATTTATGTATCAGGCAATTCATACTCCACTACAAAAATTATGATATTCCAGAAATAATAATAGATGAGGCAGATGCGTTAAGCTCAATTAAATCGTTATCTAATGCCATGCAGGCGGTAAATCTACCTGTTTATCTTCTGATTGATGAGTATGATAACTTTGCCAACGAAGTGATGATGTCCTCAAGCATGAAAACCGAGAAATATGAATCACTTGTGCAAAAAGAGGGGATATTAAAGACTGTATTTAAAAACGTAAAAGCATCTGCATCAAGCTCAGTAATTGATAGAATTTTTATTACTGGCGTGTCGCCTGTGGTGATGAGCGATATTACAAGCGGATTTAATATCGCAAAAAATATCTATTTTAAGCCTAAATATAATCAGTTGTGCGGCTTTACTGAAAAAGAGATTGCTGATGCAGTCAGTCAAATTGCTCAAGAGTGCGATATTAAACAAGATAAAGCTAAAGAGATGGTTGATCTTATGCGGATTTACTACAATGGTTATTGTTTTTCAGTTGATGCAAAAGATTTGGTTTATAACCCAACTTTAGCCTTGTATTTTCTTGATAACCTGCAAGAGATGTGTAAACCGCCTAAAAATATGTTTGATGATAACCTTTCAATGGATCGGGCAAAACTGATTTATATCTCTAAAATTAATGGGGGACATCAGCTTATCTTAGATTTAATGCAAGATGACCATGAGGTTGCGATTGAGGAGATCAGCCAAAAATTTGGAATTGAGCGGATGCTATCAGACAAAAGCCACGATAGAGCATTTTTAGTGTCGTTTCTCTACTATTTTGGAGTTCTTACAATTGCTGGGCAAACCGTAAATGGCGAATTTAAGTTAAAAGTTCCCAATACTCTTATGAAACGCCTCTATGTTGAGAGGATAAACGAGATGTTTCTGCCTGAACCTGAAGATAGAGATATGGGAAGAGATGCTGCCAAAAAGCTATATCAGAAAGGAGAGATGGGAGAACTGTGTAATTTTGTTGAAAAAAATTATTTCAAAGTCTTTAGCAACCGCGATTACAGATGGGCAAATGAGCTGACCGTTAAAACTGCATTTTTAACCCTTCTTTACAACGATATTTTGTTTATCATGGATTCAGAA
>JADFZO010000083.1 GCA_015232465.1 Desulfamplus sp. | reverse complement strand
CAATCAAGCTCATTGGCTCTGGCAGAACTGACGCTGGAGTTCATGCTATGGGTCAACTAAAATATGGATTCCATAACAGGCTCTTAGTTCATCGTAATTATGTTCACTCGATTTTTTGAGCTGATCTCTATACATGCCAGCAAGATAATATTTGGAACGCTCTTTGTAGTCAGATGTACGAACAAACTGCACCTCTAAATCTATCCACTCCTGCGTATTTGTATCTTTTGCCCTTATGTCAAGTATGCCCTGCTTTTCATTTGTAAATGGTTCGTTAGCATCATAAGGGTTTAGAATTTCAACCTCTGAAAATTGCGGTCTGCATACAGCATTACTTGCACAACCTTCTGAACAATCATCACAATCATAAGAAACCACAGCATTTAGAAAACAGATTAACGGATAGGTCTGCTCTTGTCTGCCAAAAACCCATTTAAAGACAACATCATTGTATAATTTGATTTCCATACATCAAACCTTGTTAAAAAAAATATTCTCTCCGCGTTTGAATACAGCACTAATAGAAGATACCCCAGCATGATAGGCAACCATTGCTGGAGACTCCCCATCTATTAAAATAAAATCTGCCTGTTTTCCAACATCTAAGCTACCAACCCTATCTGCCACTCCAATTGCATAAGCTGAGTTTAGAGTTGCTCCAACAAGAGCCTCAGCAGGTGTCATGCCCATATTTAAAACAGCAAGACCAATCACAAACTGCATAGATTCGCAATAACTTGACCCTGGATTGCAATCTGTTGCAAGGGCAACTGGAACATTTTTTTCAATCATAACCTTTGCCCTTGCATAAGATTTACGAAGGCTATAAGCAGTTGAAGGCAGAAGGGTTGCCACAACTTTAGCTCTTGCCATCTTTTCGATATTAGAGTCGCTTGCAGCTAAAAGGTGATCAGCAGAGATAGCACAAAGCTCTGCAGCAAGGGCAGCCCCGCCAAGGTCATTTACCTCGTCAGCATGAATCTTTACCTTAAATCCAAGCCTCTTTGCAGCCTCAAGAACTTTTCTGCCTTGCTCAATCGAAAAAACCCCTTTTTCGCAAAAAATATCGCAATGGGAAGCTATATTTTGAGATTTCACTGCTGGCAACATCTCATCAACTACAATCGCGATAAAAGCATCTGGATTATCTTTGTAGGCTAAAGGAATAGCATGAGCACCAAGAAAGGTTGCAACAACATCAAGCGGAGTTGTTTTGGCTATGCGATCAATTACTCGCAACATTTTAAGCTCATTTTCAGTATCAAGACCATAGCCGCTCTTAATTTCAATCGTGGTTGTTCCAAACTTCATAGCAGATAGAGCGTGTTTTAAGCTGTTTTGATAGAGCGACTCCTCAGATGCCTTAGCAACAGCCTCAACTGATGATAAGATTCCACCCCCTTGATTTAATATCTCAAGATATGGCACACCTTTGAGCCTCATCTCAAACTCTGACTCTCTAAGTTTTGCAAAGCAGATGTGAGTATGTGGATCAACAAATCCAGGAATTAGAGACTGCCCTTTGCAATCAATTGTGTTGTCAATTCGATATGGCTTTTCAATATCATCAATATTGCCAATAGCTGTAATAACTCCATCTTTTACAACAATCCCGCCTTTTGGAAAGTTTTTAAGCAGATTTTGCTCTTTGCCAGCAGATGGAGAGCCTTTATCAATAGGGGTGTAGATATTTGCATTTTTAAAAAGTTTGATAGCCATGATATAAAAATTTCCACCATAAATGGTTTACACGTTGAATCTTCCAACTTCTGATTTGAGTTTTTCAGCAAGTGAATTTAGCTCTTCAGCCCTTTTGTTCACCTGCGAGCTACTGCTTGATATTTGATTAACCGCCTGATTTGTTGCAGCAATACCGCCAGCAATCTCATCAACCACCTTTGCACTTTGGAGCACATTTTCAGATACATTCTGGATTCCGTGCGAAGCATCAGCAACATTATTGGCAATCTCCTTTGTGGTTGCAGATTGCTCCTCAACTGCTGTGGCAATTGTGGCTATCATATCATTTACATCATTGATAACTTTGGATATCTCCTTAATTTCAGAGACTGTATCTGTAGTTGACCTTTGTATAGCCTCAATCTTCTCTTTAATAGATAGGCTTGCAATTGAGGTCTGTTTTGCAAGCTCTTTTATCTCGCTTGCCACAACAGCAAAACCTTTTCCAGCCTCCCCTGCCCTTGCAGCCTCAATAGTTGCATTTAGGGCAAGAAGATTTGTCTGCTCTGAAATCTCTGTGATGGTCTCAATAACTACCCCAATCTCTTGGGCTGAGTTGCCAAGATGATTTATCTTTTCAGATGAACTTATAACCCTTTTAACTGCATTGCTGCTTAAAGAGCGTGTCTTAGAGGCACTTTGAGCAATCTCACCAATTGTTGCTGTCATCTCTTCTGCTGCTGAGGCAACCATTGAGACATTAGATGATGCCTGTTCAGAGGCATTAACAACTGTATTCATGTTGGAACTTAACTCTTCTGCTGCTGCTGCAATGGTGTTGGATTGATTTGAGACCTCTTCAGTTGATTTAAAAAGGTGCGTTGCAGAGCCAGCAAGCTCATTTGATGCCACGCCTAAAGTCTGAGCATTGCTAAAAATCTGCTTGATTAACCCTTGAAGATTTAAACTCATTGATGCAAGAGCCTTATTTATCCTTCCAAGCTCATTTGTCCCAACATTAGCTGTATCAATTTTAGCACTCAGATTGCCATTTCCAATATCTTCAACAATTCCAATAACCCTTCTTATCTGTTTAGCAATGCTGCCAGAAAAGATAATGGCTATGACAAGACCAACTAAAAACGAAACAGCAACTATAATAGATGCTACAAATCTGATGCTATGTAGTCCGTCAAAAAACTCATCTTGATATGCTGAATACCCAATAACCCAATCCCATTGGGGAAAATAGGCATAGCCTGCCATCTTCATTCGTGGCTCTTTTTCATCTTTATTTTGCCAAGGATAGTAGATAATTCCTGACTCTTCTGAAGTAAGAGCTTTAGCAGATGTTACCATATCTTGAATAAATAGCCGTCCATCACTATCTTTTGCCGCCCAAATGTTTTCACCATCTCTTGATTTTTTAGCAGATAGAATATAATCGCCCTTTGAGTTTAGAACATAGACATATCCAGTATCACCAGTTACGATTCCAGCAAACTGGTCAAGCAGCATACCAACAACATTTTTTTCAGGAAACCCAACAAAAAATGCCCCAATAATTTTACCATTAACATCTTTTATAGGCTCATATCCTGAGATAAACCACTCATTTACTACAAACGCCCTGCCATAATAGGTGCTGCCACTAACTACACTCTGATAAACTGAAGAGTCTTTAGGAATATATGTGTTTACAGCTCGTGAGCCATCTTCTTTAAGAACATTGGTCGATATTCTTAATAGCCCGTCAGGTATCAACTGAAATATTGTAACTGATAGCCCTGTCAGCTCTTTAACCTTATCAACATATCGAAAATTGCCATAAATAGCATCATCATTAATCTTAAGCGAGGGAAGCTCAATCTCTTTTGTGCTTTTATCTGTCTGATTTGTAATTGCAACTTTATGATTCTCATTAGGGTCAATCACAATTTTCCTACCAGTGTTTACTCCAGATACAATAGCCACCCGTGCTGATGAAAGAGAGCTTTTGACCTGCTCCAAAGAGATTTTATATGCAGTCTCTGCCATTATCTTACAAACTTCAGCCTGTGATTTTAAATTTGCCTCTAATTGGTTTATGGTCTCCTGTTTTACGTTATAATATGATGCAATTGCTAATACAAATAGCGGTAGAGAGACAAGTAAAGTGCATATTGTCAATACCTGCCATCTTAAGCTGATATTTTTCATATTTATTATCTCCATTTTAAATTTTTTAAAATGCCCAAGAGCTAAGATCTCTGGGCTATTTTAGCCAACCCAAGCCCGCTTAAGCGGGCTTCTTTTATGCTGTGGACAAGGGCTTTTGCCCATCGGCTGCTTCAAGTGCACTCTCAATAAGTTTTTCGTCAGTCAAAAAAGGAATTGTGATCTGATCGCTGTTCTTATTTTCTTGATTATAGATGATTGACACCTCCATTGCATTTGGATTTCTTGCCCAATTGCGTCTTGCAACTCCACCCATCACGTCCCATAACATTGCAGATTTTATGATATTATCAACCCGCTCACTTCCATCAAGCACAAGACCAAATCCGCCGTTAATTGCCTTTCCAATTCCAGTTCCTCCTCCATTGTGAAGGGCAACAAGAGACATTCCCCGTGCAGCATTTCCAGCAAAACAGTGGGTTGCCATATCAGCACACACATTACTTCCATCTTTTATGTTTGCTGTCTCTCTAAATGGTGAGTCAGTGCCGCCCGGATCGTGGTGATCTCGCCCAAGCATTATTGGTCCAACCTCTTTGTTTCTAACCATCTCATTGAATTTTAAGGCAATATTGACTCGTCCAGCAGCATCTTGATATAAAATTCTTGCTTGGCTTCCAACAACAAGCCTGTTTTTTAAGGCATCTCTTATCCAGATGTAGTTATCTCGATCTTCTGCCCTTCTATTTGGGTCAATAGAAGCCATTGCAGCTTTATCGGTCTTTTCTAAATCTTCTGGTTTACAGCTTAAACAGACCCATCGAAACGGTCCATAGCCATAATCAAAAATCGGACCCATGATCTCTTCAAAATATGATGGAAAGATAAAACCATCTTTTGCATCAACCCCATTTTTAGCAACCTCAAGAACTCCAGCATCAAAAACAGCCTTTAAAAATGAGTTGCCATAATCAAAAAAGAATGTCCCCTGCTTTGAAATCTCTTTAATAAGTTCGTAGTGTCTTTTAAGAGTTCTATTGACAAGGTTTTTAAAAGTTGCCCTATCCTCCGCAAGAAGGCGTGTTCTCGCCTCAAATGTTATACCTTGCGGACAGTACCCTCCATCATAAACAACGTGGCATGAGGTCTGGTCAGAAAGTAGGTCAACTTTAAATTTCTTTTTTACAATATGCTCTAAAAGCTCAACAATATTGCCGTGAAATGCGATTGATGTGGCTGATTTTTCTCTTACAGCTTTTGACGCAATCGAAAAAACCTCATCAGGATCAGAGGAGACAACATCAACCCAACCCTGCTCATGGCGAGTCTTAACTCTTGATAGATCAACCTCAGCAGTGATTGAGACAGCCCCAGCAATCTTGGCAGCTTTTGGCTGTGCCCCGCTCATTCCACCAAGCCCTGATGAGACAAACACAAGACCAGCAAGATCACCGTTTGATGGCACACCACACATCTTTCTTCCAGCATTTAAGAGGGTGTTGTATGTTCCATGAACAATCCCTTGAGGTCCAATATACATCCAGCCGCCAGCAGTCATCTGCCCATAAGATGAGACTCCCATCTGGGCTGCGATCTCCCAATCATCAGGGTTATCGTAAAGCCCAACCATTAAGCCATTTGTGATAATTACACGCGGATCGTCAGGCGATGATTTAAACAATCCAAGCGGGTGTCCAGACTGCATCACAAGTGTCTGATTTTCAGTTAAAACCTCCAAATATCTCTTGATAAGTCGATACTGCATCCAGTTTTGGCATACGCTTCCAGTCTCACCATAAGTTACAAGCTCATAAGGGTAAAGTGCAACGTCAAAATCAAGGTTGTTATCGATCATCAGTTGAAAGGCTTTACCAGCAAGGCATCTACCTTTATAGCTCTCAATTGGCTTTGCCTTTATACAGCCTGATTCATCTAAGGTTTGTCTAAATCTGTAACCGTAGATTCGTCCTCGTGTTTTTAATTCATCTAAAAACTCTGGAATCAACGTTGCGTGATGCTCTTCTGGAATATAACGCAAGGCATTTGCAAGAGCTGTTTTAGTTTGGCTTGCACTTAACCTAAAACCACGAGCAGGTGCACGGCGGATTCCATCTTTAAATCGGGGCATCTTTGGCAATTCGTCATCAAGCCTTATCTTCATGGATTGGGATATATCTTTATTGCTAATCATAATTTTTTAACCCTTTTCCATCTTTGCTTGAATCTCTCTCGCCCCTTCGAGTTGAAGTCTCTCAAGCTCTTGAACAACCTTATCATCTAAGGCTTCTGGCTTGTGGGTCTCAACTATCTTTCTGACCTCCTCCTTAACACGATCCTCCATTGTCGGCTTGCCTGATGCTTCCCATTGAGATATAGATTTATGGTTAAGAAGTTTTGCCTGCCAAAGCTCATTTCTAAAGTGCTTAATCGTGTGTTTTTGCTGCAAAAAGTGCCCACCAGGACCAACTGCCTCAATAACTTCACGGGCAAGTGTCTCACGATTTACACCAATCCCCTCAATAAAACGCTTTGCCATGCCAACAATCTCATTTCCCATAACAAGCTGCTCAACAGAGCAAGCCATACCAGCAGCCATATATCCAACATCGTGGATAAGGTCTAACCTTGCAAGTCCTTGACTTAATATGGAGAATGCAGACTCAAGACCAGCTTGAGCATCAATACATTTTGAATCAGTTGCCCCAGCAAGCCCCCAAGTTGGAAGTCCAAAAGATTGTGCAACTTCAGCCTGAGCAGATAGCCCCAAGCTGTTTTCAGGCAGCCCCATTGCCATCAAGCCTGATGACATATTTAAAATTCCAACATTTGCACTCATAGCAACAGGGCAGCCCGATCTCCTTAGCTGTGCAATTGTGATGTGAATCAAAGACTCTGCTGTCATCTGAACAACCATTCCAGCCATTGTAACAGGACCAGTTGCCCCTGCCTGAACAGTTGACCCGGGTAACTGTGGCATAGATCGATCAGCAGATACAAATATTCTATCAACTATCTCATCAGGAAATGTCAAAGGGGCTATTGCTTCAGGGTATGCAATTATAAATGGCTTTTGCCTGAGATTGTCCATGCCCCCAGCAACAACTGCTGCCATCTCATAGACATATTCGCACCCAAGCGGAGAGTAACCAATAAAGACGATTGGCTTTATTGTATTTGCTGCAACCACTGGAAACTCATGCACATCTGCTGTGTTAATTGGAACATCAAGCGATGAACCCATTGGCATTACAAAGTCAATATTTTTAAGTGCATCAGCAACCTTTGCACCTCTTGCAATGTCGCTAAGTTGAGTCTCTCTAAATTCACCAGTAAATGGGTCTTTTGTGTTTGGGCTTGCAGTTGATGTTCCGTAGTGGCTTTTAACCCCTTTAAGCTCCATTGCCAATTCGCCTTTTCGGTTGTAAATTGTCCACCCTTTTGGTGTTGTAGCAAGGCAACCCTCTACAATATATTGAGGCACCTTGATAATATCATCTTTTACAACAGCACCAGCTTGAAGAAACATCTTTTGAGCCTCTTTGTGTTTGCACTTAAATCCTACCTTTTCAATAACATCATAAGCAGCTTCTCTTATCGCACGTATCTGATCATCTGATAAAATCCGCATAGTTACGGGGCGTTTCTCTGTTTGTGAAGGTTGCAGCATCTTTTTTTATTCTCCCAAAATATAATTTGTTTATCCATTAATAGTGCCAATATTAGCCTCTACTGCCTCAATAATTTCTCCACTACGTAATACCTTTACCATAGTCTCAATGTCAAGATATAGGTCTCTGTCTCGATCAAGATATGGCACATAGCTACGTATTACTTCGTATGCTGCCCGTGTTCCAACTCCGCCCCTCATTGGTCTAATCTCATTGATAAGATCATAAGCCTGAGCTGCACACAAAAGCTCAATTGCCAAAACATGCTCAACATTATCAAGAATCTCACGAGTCTGACGAATTGCAATTGTCCCCATACTCACATGATCCTCTTTATTTGCTGATGTTGGAATTGAATCAACGCAAGCTGGGTGAGCAAGAACCTTATTTTCAGATACAAGTGCAGCAGCAGCATACTGCCCTATCATATATCCTGAATTTAGCCCTCCATTATTGACCAAAAATGGGGGCAGATCGCTAAGTTGCGGATTGACAAGCCTCTCAATCCTTCGCTCTGATATGCTTCCAAATTCAGCAATTCCCATTGATAGATAATCTGCTGCCATTGCAACTGGCTGCCCATGAAAATTTCCGCCTAAACGCACCTCTTGGGTATCAGCAAAGATCAATGGGTTTGTGGTTGTGGAGTTTATCTCAATATCAATAACACGCATTGCATGAGCGACAGCATCTTTGCTTGCACCGTGAATTTGCGGGGCACATCGCAAAGTGTAAGCGTCCTGAATCCTTGCACACCCTTGATGAGAATCAATAATCTGGCTATCTTTAATCATTCGCAAAATATTATCTGCTGTGGCAATCTGACCTGGGTGGGGTCGAATCTGGTGAATTCTTGGGTCAAATTCAGAGTTGCTGCCCATCAAAACCTCAAGGCTCATTGCACAGGCAATATCAGCAGTTTTAGATAGACGCACAGCATCATTAACAACAAGTACGCCAATTGCGGTCATAACTTGAGTGCCGTTGATAAGTGCAAGCCCCTCCCCTGCTTGCAACTTTAGAGGCTCAAGCCCAAGCTGGCGTAAAACTTCGCCCCCAGATTGGCGTGTGTCGTTATATTCAGCCTCCCCTCTTCCAATAAGTACTAAACCAAGATGAGCAGTTGGGGCTAAATCTCCACTTGAACCAACTGACCCTTTTTCTGGTATTATTGGCGACACACCTTTATTTAAGAATGTGAGCAGATAGTTAATTGTCTCCATTCTACAACCAGAGTAACCCATTGATAGATCATGCACCCTAAGAGCCATGATTGCCCGCACAACCTCTGAGGGCAAGGGTTTACCAACACCAGCAGCATGGCTCATTAAGATATTTTCTTGAAGCTGGCTTGTATCTTTTTCAGGAATTATGACATTGCACATTGCACCAAAGCCTGTTGTTATGCCGTAGATCACCTTTTTTTCTCTTACCCATTTTTGAATCAAGGCACTTGTCTTTTGGACTCTTGATTTGCCTTCTGACGAAAAAGCGGCAATAGCGTTATTGCGAGCAACTGCCACTAAATCGCTGTTTGTAATGGGTTGTTTGTCAAGTAAAATGGTCTGCACCTTTTTTATCTCCTTCATTTTGTTGTAGGGTGCAGCACGCTGCACACCTACGGTTCAACGATTGTTATATATTGATTTGTCCAATCAAATTAAAATACTACCCATGAAGAGCCATTCCAGCACCTTTTAATGCTGCCTCTGACATTATCTCAGCAAGGGTTGGGTGGGCATGGATAGTGTGGGCAATATCTAATAAAGTCAAGCCTTTATTAACTGCAACTGTTGCCTCAGCAATAAGATCAGTTGCATGTGCTCCTGTGATATGAACCCCTAAAATGCGTCCAGTTGTGCTATCTGCCACAATTTTAGCTTCACCAGTAATCTCACCAATTGCATGGGCTTTGCCAAGCGTCCTAAAATTTACCACTGAACATTTAACATCAAGACCTTTTGCCTTTGCACCACCCTCAGTTAGCCCCACATTACCTATCTCTGGCATTGTAAATATTGCACCAGGGACAGCGTTGTAACTCATAATACTATCATCTATTTTATCAGCCGTGCTATTTTCGTCCACACAATTTTTGCTCATAGCGTTCTGTGCTGCAACCATACCCTCATGCGATGCAACATGGGCAAGCATAATTCGCTGTGGTCCTAAAATATCACCAATTGCATAGACTCCATTAACCTCTGTCTCCATCTTATCATTTACCTCAATCCAACCCTTTTCATTTGGTTTAAGATCAATATTTTCAAGCCCTAAATCAGAAGATAAAGGAGAGCGACCAATGCAAACCGCCATCTTTTGAGTCTCAACTGTTTGGATTTTGTTGGTAGATTTTGCCAATTTTTCTGCAGTTGATTTATCAGCAAATGGGGAGATTGCAAGGGTTAAGATGAGTTTTCCATCTTGTTTTTCTGCCTTTTGAACAACATGGTCTGTAATTATCTTAATTTTTCGTTTTTTCATCTCGCGTTGGAGCGTTGCAGAGCATAGCTCATCAACACTTGGAAGTGGCAAGAGCCTTGACATTGCCTCAACAACAGTAACAGTTGAGCCTAATGCAGATAAGATACAGGCAAATTCGCACCCAATAACTCCGCCGCCAACAATTACAATTGACTCTGGAATTTTGGTTAAACTCAAAAGGTGGTTACTCGATAAGATATATTCGCCATCAAATGCAAATGCAGGGATATTTAGCGGAGCTGTTCCAACTGCAATAATTAATCTATCAAATAGAATCTCTTTTTCACTGCCCTGATCATCAATTACAGCAACAACCCCGTTCCCCTTTATATAACCTCTGCCCTTCTCAACCTTTACTTTTGCATGTTGAAGCAAAGATGCAATACCTTTTTGCTGCATCTCAACGATCTTTTTCTTTCTTGCCATGATTGCTGTCATATCTGGCAATACAGAGCCATCAACCTTAATTCCAAACTCATCTGCCTCTTTGAATTTAAGGTAAAGATCAGCAGAGCTTTTCATAATTTTTGATGGGATACAGCCCCAATTTAAGCATGTCCCGCCAAGATTCTCTTTTTCTATAACCGTAACATCACCGCCAAGTGCTGCTGCTCTAAGTGCTGCTACGTATCCTCCAGGACCTGCTCCAATCACAACAACTTTTCTCTTCTCCATCACTATCTCCTTTAAAATCGCAAATGTTTATTATTGTTTTGTAAGTCTATCTTTTAAGCTCTAAACAGCAATGAGAAAATAACAGTTATTTTGATGAAAAACAATTTTTTTACCTCTCTATTTTGATGTTTTCAGAAATTTATTTAATTTGTATTTGACATTTTCATTATAATCCATTAATTGAAGTTTAGATGAATATTTATACATTAAAATTTTTTGAATATAATTTAAAATTGGATATAAATCTCTTATGAAAATTGATGATATTAATATTGAAATTATAAAAGAGCTAAAAGATGGACGAAAATCGTTCAAAAGCATTGCTGATAAACTAAACATCACTGAAAATACAGTAAGGACAAGGGTAGCAAAGCTAAAAGAGGAAAAAATCCTTGATATATGTGGGCTTTTTGACCCTTCAGCCCTTCAAGGTTACACAACTGTTATTATTGGCATTAAGCTCTCTGAGATGAATCTTGTTGAAAAGGGCGAGGAGATTTCCAAACTTAGAGGGGTTATAAATACAACTGTCGTAACTGGACGCTACGATCTAATTGTATTGGTTCTATTTAATAGCGAGTTTGGGCTTTTAGAGTTCTATACTGATGAAATCTCAAAAGTTAAGGGGATACGATCAGTAGAGACCTTTGTGGTTTATAAAGCGTATAATCTTATGGTGCCTTATGTTTTATGAGGAACAACGTAAAAAGGAGGTATTTATGCCAAAGGTTTACACAGGAAAAGTTGCAATACCAGGAGATAAAATTGATGAATATTTTAAGTTAATGCAACAAGCTATAGATGCACGAAAACCATTCAAAGATAGCTTTACAAAACTTAATGATGAATTTTACGACTACTTGGCAACAAAATATTCAGAAAGAACCGCATCAAAGCATTCATCTATTATCTCGATGTTCATAGAGTTTATTTCTGGACATACAGATGTAGAAAATATTGAAGAGATTACAAAAGGAATGGCAAACACTCAGTTTAAACAGTGGTATAAAAGAAAAGTTTGGGATTCCTCTACGACAGATGATTTAAGAGTAGCGATTGATAAGT
>JADFZO010000082.1 GCA_015232465.1 Desulfamplus sp. | reverse complement strand
ATAACAATATCAGAGCCAAGATCACGCTGAATCTCCATTGAGCGTTCTGGATTTAGAAATAATCTTGCCTTTTTTTGCGTATCCTCTCTTTTTTTGTCTTGTCTGTTATCTTTTATATTTTTTTCACCATCTTTATCACTATAAGAGAACCAGACACCTTCATCGGTTATCTCTTTATCAGGCAAGGAGAAGACCTGAAATCCCCCTGAATCTGTCAAAATGGTCTTGTTCCAACCCATAAAACTGTGAAGCCCCCCCATACGTTTAACAGTAGCGAGCCTCTCCTCTAAACCTAAATGGTAGGTGTTTGCCAAAACAACTTGAGCACCAGATGCCTCTACATCTCTTGGAAGCGTTGATCTAACAAAACCTGCTGTTCCAACTGGCATAAATGCTGGCGTCTCAACTACTCCATGTTCAGTTGTAAAGCTGCCACGCCTTGCACCAGTTGGGTCTGTGGTATGAAGTTTAAATTTAATATCTTTAAGACTCATCAAAATATCCTTTTAGTTACAATATCTTTGATTGGATACCGTACCCACCCCTTTTTTGTTATCAAAGTAAATGTGCTGTAAAACAAAAGAGCCATGCAGAAAGCTAAATGGGTCAAATCAAGAATTGATACGATAATCGGTGAATATGGAGTACCAGATAAGTTTTTAAAGACCATCAATCCTCCAGTTACAATCAATCCTATAAGCATAACACCCTTTGTGTACCCCGATTTAGTAAGCCTTTTTTCATGTTTGCCAGCAGCAATCTGCTCGACCAATAGATATGCAACAAGTCCAATTAGCACTGCTCCAAATATGTAGTGCATAGCATGTGTGATGTAAAATTCGGCAAGCCAGCCAAGTCCTGGAATATCGGCAATATGATACCTCTTAAATATTGGCATCTGGGCAAAACCTGTTATGGTTAGAAAGAGAAAGATGGTTGTGTAGATATATGTTATGAGCTTTTCGTGAAGTGCCATAATTTAAGTTACTCCTTATCTTTTGAGCTTTTGATTTTAATGATTTTTTATAAATTATCACGAATTTTTTTTGTCATCTCTATTTGTGTTTGTGGCGTAAAACTTTGCAAACGCAGCAGCTACTCCAGCAACAGGTGCAACAACCATTGATAGTGCAAGATTATTTCCTGTTTTCATGGTATCTGCCACAGCCTCAAAATGGGGTTTGCCCTTACCCTTTTCTATCACCTCATTTATCTTTTCAAATGGCACAGGAGAGACATAAAATGTGTTGGTACCGCCGTTCTCTTTATCTCCATATATGTAACCATTCATGCTTACAGCAAGTTCATAAGCCTGTTTTAAAATCTCATCTCTTGGACCAATTGTCTGGACATTTTCAGGGCACGCCTCAATGCAGGCTGGCATCTCGCCCTCAGCAATTTTGTTATAGCAGCGATCACACTTATACATAACACCATTACCAGCAAATGCAGGCAAAAGATCAAGGTATAGCCCAACACCAGTCTGACGCTGCGGTATTAGCCATGGACAGACTGTCTGACATTTTGCTCCGCCAAGACAGGTATCTGAATCAATCCTTGAGATGCCATTATCAAGCTGTATTGCAGAACCCCACGGGCAGAGCTTAACACACGGTGGATTTTGACAATGCATACATCTTCTTGGAATTGTAAGCTCTCTTGACTCTCCATCGATCTCAACCGTAGCAGACTGAATATAGAGCCAGTTGTAAGGGGTGAGCCTATCCACAACATCAGTCTTATCTGACCAATCTTCAGCTTTAACAGTTGATGGATACATTTTAGGAAATGGCTTTTCAGGTTTTGGATATTTGGCTTGATTTGACTCTTTGCAGGCATAAACGCACTCTTGGCACCCTACGCACTTGCTAATATCGAGCAGTGTTGCAATTGGCTCTCCGCTTTTTAACGCAGATGCAGCCCTTGCAAAAGAAGAGGTCGAAGCAATAGAACATGCAGCAGTAACAGCACCTTTAATAAAAGATCGTCTTGTTATTATTCTTTTCATTTTTATTTTCTGACTCCCTATCTTAGCACCAAGTTACAAACTCTTTTCAAAATCGCTGTAGCTCATCTTTTCATAGCTCTCTGTATTGACATACTTAAGTATGGTCAAAAGCCTCTTTTCATCTATATATCCTGGCATATTGCTCAATTTATCGCCATTTGCTTTTAAAAACCAGCAGGTGGGAAGTCCTCTAACAGCATAGGATTCCGCAACTTTAGTCTCAACATCTGAATCAACTTTTATGGCAATAAAATTTGCATTTAGATAATCAATAACAGCCTTATCTTTAAAAGTTCCCCCCTCCATTTTACGACAATATCCACACCACTCTGCATGAAAATAGACAAAAATCTTTTTTTTCTGCTCTTTTGCCATAGGTATCCCTTTATCGTGTGTCTGCCACGAAATCCCACCAGAAGCCCCGTCAACAGGGGGAGGCATAAGCGACATTAAAGAAATAGCTATAACCAAAAGCATAGCCACTGTAAAAATTATGCCATTTAATGTAAAGATTGAATCAATTTTTTTATGATTTTTCATTTTTAGTTTTTCCTTTATAGTTTTATAATAATTTTATAACTTTTTTCCACTTAAAGAATTTGGTGTAGCAAAAAAATGCCTCAATTAAAAACTTTTTTTAAGACTCACGAAATCACTGCAGCAGCCACTGCAAAACGCCCTGTGATACCCTCTTTTCTGTAGGAGTAAAAAAGATTCGTTGTACATGATGTGCAAACTTTTGCAATCTCAATATTTTGAGAGAGAAGCCCCTTATCTGTCAACTGATCGTGGCTCATCTTCCAAAAATCAAAATGGTTAGATTCATCTGTTGATCCATCTTTTAATTCAATTTTATATCTCCAAAGATGCTCTGGAATCTCATTTTGATAATTTTTAAACTCAGCACAGCATGGACCAAGTGAAGGTGAAATAGCTGCAACAATTTGAGCAGGATCAGAGCCAAACTCTTTAGCCATAATATCAACACCACGACCAGCTATATTTAATATGCTTCCACGCCAGCCAGAGTGAATATTTGCAACAACCTGATTTACAGGATCATATAAAATTACTGCCTGACAATCAGCAACCTGCATCACAGCAAGCACTCCTTTTATATTTGTGATAATACCGTCAGCCTCTTTTGGCGATTGAACTTTAATATCGCTATTTAGGTTATGATCACCCATTTTTAGCACTAAAAAATCCTCTCCATGCACTTGATTTAAATAGATGCTACGCTCTTTATCTACCCCCATAGATTTAGCCACAATCTCTCGATTTAAATAGACACTATTTTTATCATCACCAACTAAAAGCCCAACATTTAACGACTTAAAGTTAAGATCACTTACCCCCCCATGTCGTGTAAATACACCATGCACAAGATTGGTGCTAAATTTAGCAAGGTTATTAAAAGAGTAATACTTAACTCCATCAGAAAAGCTATTTAAAATCATAATTTTTTTATCTCCCCAACCCCCTTTTTTTAAGAGCCATATCGCATAACAATACGTTCGATTATCGTGGTTGTTGAAATCTCAGGAACAAGCTCAATTCGCTCAACCTTGCCTCCCAATTTTTTTACAAAATCAGAGCCAATAATCTTCTCTTCGCTCCAATCTGCACCTTTTACAAGCACATCAGGAGCTATCTTTTTTATAAGATTTTCAGGATCAGGCTCATCAAATATCACAACATAATCGACACACTCAAGAGCCGCGAGAACCTTTGCTCTCTGAGTCTGACTAATAATCGGTCGCCTCTCTCCCTTTATCTTTTTAACAGAGTTATCAGAGTTTAGCCCCACAACCAAAATATCACCCTGATTTGATGCAGCATCAAGATATGCAACATGCCCCGCATGAAGTATATCAAAACAGCCATTAGTAAAGACAATTTTATGGTTTTCTAATTTATGTAGATTGATAATAGTCGCTATCTCTGACTCATCAATGAGCTTTTTATCACTTAATTTTCTTAATTTTTTCATAAAACCCTAAAATCGTGTAAGTTAAAATCAAACCTGTGCAATTACAATAATTCCAACTGAAGCAGCACCAGCATCAAATAGGCTCTTTGCAGCCTCTTTTGTCGTTGCACCAGTTGTATGAACATCATCTACAATAACAATATTTTTACCCCTAACGCTATCTTTAATACGATATTTTTTTCTAACAGCAAATGCCCCTTTGACGTTTTTTTGCCTCTCTTCTCGATTAAAACCAGTTTGCGATTTTGTATTTCGTTGTCGAACAAGCAAAAAGGGGTTAATCTCCCAATTTGGATAGCACCCCCTTGATTGAAACCAATACTTTTTAAAATCTCTAAGTATCAGAAATGACTGGTTAAAACCACGCTCAAACAACCTCTTCCAATAGAGTGGAATCGGCACAATCAGATCAACGGGCTTATCGTCATAATATCGCATAAAAGTTCTAAACAAAAGATCGCCAAGAGGCTGGGCAAGAGCTATTTTGCCGTTATATTTAAGTAGATGGATAGCATCTCTTATAACCCCTTTGTATGTAGATGCTGCGTGCACATCAACTTTTAATTGGTAAGAAGAGTCAAAAAGAGAATCGTTCGATTTAGTATGATATTGAGTAGTTGGAAGATAGTAGCACCCTTTTAAATCTAAGCAATTTTCACAAAAATATTTTGAAAATTGCTCAAATGGGTTGTCTGGATTATCGAACGAACTATTTAAAGCCCCTATATCTTTGGTAGTTAAAAATCCTCTGCACTTTAGGCATGTTGGGGGAAAAATCGCATCAATAACTAATTTGACTACTTTTAGAATATCTATTTTTCTTAACAAGCTTTGCAACGCTCCATAACGCTTCTATCCAACATTGCACCCAACTGCCCCTCTTTTTTGGGAAAAAATCCAATAGTTTTTTGCCAAACCTCCTCATCTTCCATGCAAAAATAGATCAAAACATCAGGGGCGTATTGACGGATAAAAGAGACAATCTTTTGATAAATCTTGATTCGTAACGGCTTGAAATATCTCATTTTATTATCAAGACCAGTTATAAACTCTCCGTAGGCTATGGTTGATTTAGGAAATCTATTTTCGATAATCTGTTTTAGTTGAGGCATAAACCTAAATGTGCCAATACTTATCCAAACAATGCTCTCAGGTAGGATACCTAAAGATTGTTTAATAACACCATCACTACTACTATCTACATTTTTATCGACACGAACACCCTCAAAAATAGATTTAATAACCTCTTTGTAGTCCTCTTCGCACCCCTGATAAATCACAATTGGATCAAAGTGAAACGCAACTCTATACCCCCATCTTTCGCACTCTTTTGCAGCTTTTAACCTTGCACTTAATGAGGCTGTGCCCCTCTCCTCAGATTTTATAACTTTAGGTGTGTTCAATGACCACGCTACAACTGTTTTACGATTATGGTCAATATCTTTAAGAGAGTCGATATTTACAGTTTTTGTTTTTAGCTCAAGGATAGAAAAATTATTGTTTGAACTACGGCTTCTGGCTCTTGCCTGATCTGCAAATTTTCTAACAAGCTTTGCGGGCTGATTGCTTATCTTATCCCATATTAGACTATCAGTAAATTCGCCTGTTCCAACTCTAAATGTTTTGTTTTCTTTAAAAATTTCATCAAGAGCAGCATCAATCTTATGTTGACCTACAAAATATTGGAGCAGTGGTGGGTGAAAATATGCTTGTAAAATGCAGTATGAGCAATCCATAGTGCAAAATGTTCCAGTGTGAAGAATCGTGTAGTCGCAGCAGGTGTAGTGGCTTGTACCAGGACACTTTTTAATTACAGCACCATGATTTTCAGTGATATAAAGTGTCTGTTTCCCCTTTGTTATTGGGTCATCTGACAAATTTACATGGTCATAGACAACCTTGCTATTTTCAACATATTCAGGCTCAAGAGATGTAGATTGAATGATGTAATCAATCTCTTCACAAGGTCTAATCGCTCTATCTATGAAAAGGGTCTCTATTTTCATAAAATTTTTATATTCCAGGTTGAGTTAATCAACTATTTTTAATCAGTTATATCGCCAAAAAGTGGATTTTTAGTTAAAGCTGATAAGATGTTTGCCTTTTTCGCTAACTCCTCAACTGTTGAGAATTTAAGTGTAATTGTGTAATCTCTGCCCTCAAAATCTGCTGGAGGATCGAGTTTTATATCTGATTTCATGCCAGAATTTAGATTCAACATCTTTAAATTATTACTAAATCGCTCTTTAGCCTTAAATAGATTTGGGTATCGTCTATTAAATAAAATAGAGCGAATAAGATTAGCTTTTTGATTCTCATCATTGACGTTACTGCTACAATTATCTGATTGGCTATCTAATATTTGCGATATTTCTTTAGATTCGATAAGATCAGAAGCTGAAATCTCCTCTCTTGCAGCAATCTCATGGATATTTGTTATTATCTCTTTTTGCTTACTTAGACTGCATTTTATCTTAGAAAATAGCGTGGCAAACGATTCGATTAAACTCTTATCGTATCCATACTGCTTAAATTTTAGGGCAGAACTCATTGAAAGTTTGTCGCTCTCAATAAGTTCATGGAGAGATAGGGGCATATTGGCAATATCATCAAGCATATTTATCAAAGATTCACCCATATTTACGTTAAATATGGCAGGTGAATTTTGAGCAATATCATAAGATGAACAAAATCTTTTTAAAAGCCGAACTCCTCTTGCCTGCTCCATAACATTTAACTGACGGCTAAAAGCGTTATCTGATATTGCAATCAGGGCAGATTGAACTTCATAAAATCTAAAATCGTAAGTTTTATCTTTATCAAAATCTAAATGCGATAATATAGAGGCTGGAGTCTCTCTCATGCCTATTGATCGCATGGCACTGACTCTTTTAAATCCACTTACTACGATATATTTATCGTCAATCTCTCTAAGAACTATCGGATTAATAAGACCAGTTAGCCTGATTGATAGGGCAAGGTTTGATAAGTTAGTCAGATTCGATAGAGAGTTATCAGAAGAGCTTTTATTGCCACTAAAAAATAAGTTGTCAGATGAGATTTTAAAACTCTCATCTGACAAATCTATCGCATCTAAACAGACCTGTTTTACCCTTTTTTTTAAAAGAGCAGAGTTTGAAATAGTGGTCTGCAAATTTAGCATCAGTTAAGCCCCTGTTATAAGATTAAGAGCCTCAAAATATTTGGCTGATGTCTTTTCAATAACATATTTTGGAAGCTCTGGAGCTGGCGGATTTTTATCCCAACCAGAGGACTCTAACCAATCTCTTACAAACTGCTTATCAAAGCTCTGCTGCGACCCTCCTGGTGAGTATAAATCTTTTTGCCAAAATCGCGAAGAGTCAGGGGTCAAAACTTCGTCAATTAAGATTATCTTGCCATTAAGTAGCCCAAACTCGAACTTTGTATCAGCAATGATGATGCCCTTTTTGAGTGCAAATTCAGCCCCTTTTTTGTATATTTGCAAACTTAAATCTTTTAGTTTTTCAGCCCTATCTTTTCCAAGAATCTTGATTGTCTCTTCAAAATCGACATTAATATCGTGATCTCCAACTTCAGCTTTAGTCGATGGGGTGTAAAGAGGCTCAGAAAGCCTGTCTGACTCTTTTAACCCGCTTGGAAGCGAAATACCGCAAACATGCCCCTCTTTTTTGTATGATTTCCAACCTGAGCCTGAAATATAGCCCCTAACAATACACTCAACAGGCAGAGGCTCTGCCTTTTTAACAAGCATACTTCGTCCCTCAAGAATATCACCATATTTTTGACACTCCTTAGGAAAATCGCGAACATCAGCAGATATAATGTGGTTATCAACAATATCCTCCATCATCTTGAACCAAAAAAGAGAAATCTGCGTCAAAACTCGACCTTTGCCGTAAATACCATCGGGCAAGACAACGTCAAATGCAGATAACCTATCAGTAGTAACCATTAAAAAAGCATCGCCTGTGTCGTAAATATCTCTGACTTTACCTTTTCTGATAAGTTTAAGCTCTTTAAAATCGGTCTCTCTAATTGTGTTACTCATCTTTATCACCTCTTAAAATTTTATTGGATTTAAAAGTTACATTAAAATTTCGATAAAACAAAACTAAACCATTTTAGCTCGCAACTGCCCGCAAGCTGCTGAGATGTCATCTCCTTTGCTCTTTCGCACAATTGCAGTAACCTGACGGTCTAAAAGTATCTGAACAAAACGGCTAACTTCGTCAGACGAAGGAGGCTTAAAATCGCTCTTTTCGTGCTGATTAAAAGGTATAATGTTCATCTTTGATTTGATAGGACCAAGCATACTAACAAGCCTTTTTGCATCATCGTCGCTATCGTTTACCCCTTTTATTAAGATATACTCAAACGTTATCTTATCACGAGATTTCAACTTATATGAGCGACAAGCATCTAACAGCTCCTTTATTGGGTATCGCCTATTTATCGGCATCAGCATAGACCTTGTTGCATCATCTGTGGCATTTAAAGATATTGCAAGATTTGCGTCAGTATCCATGCAAAGACGGCGTATCTCTGGCACAAGACCGCATGTGGAGAGCGTAACGCGGCGTGGGGAGAATTTAAGCCCAAAATCGCTATCAGTAAGTGTATGCAAAGACTTTACAACAGCGTCATAATTGGCAAGAGGCTCGCCCATTCCCATAAAAACTATATTGACCAAACTACCAGCTTTTCCGCCATCTTGGACTTCAATATCATCTTGATATTTGCCGTCAAATCGTTTTGCAAGATGTTTTCTTGCATCTCTTACTTGAGAGATGATTTCAGCAACAGTAAGATTACGAGCAAATCCCCCCTTTGCAGTAAGGCAGAACTTGCAACCTTGAGCACAGCCAACCTGCGATGAGATGCACAACGTAAAGTGATCCTTTTGTGGAATCAGCACAGATTCGATATAATTTCCATCTTCAAGTTTAAAGAGTAGCTTCTCAGTGCCATCAGCAGAAAATTGAGTTGATTCAATTTGAAGTCGAGGGATATAAAAGTGCTCGTTTAACAGTGCTCTGGCATCTTTTGCAAGGTCTGTCATCTCATCAAAGTTATCAGCTTGACGTAAATATATCCATTTAAAAACCTGCCCAGCACGAAACGATTTCATTCCATGATCCTCAAACCAACTTGCAAGTTCAGCTCTTGTAAACTCCTTAATATCTCTCATAGTAACAATATCCGTATTATTTTCCCATTTTTGGATTTCTGATTTTAAAATATATTCTTTTGAAATTAGTTGTTGTGTAAGCAGCGTCAACAGCCCCAATTAATATCAAAAGGATTCAGCACATTCAGAGAATCATCAATATTATTAAAATCATTGATATTTCTTGTTATTAAATCACATTTTCTTACCAGTGCAGTTGCTGCAATAATAGCATCAGGAAGTTTGATTTTCTTATGTTGTCTGATTTCAATAACTTTATCTGCTATCTTCTTATCAATATAAATCACTTTAAAAAACGACAAAATCTGTTGGATAAATTCTTTCTCATTAAATGTTTCAAATTGAAAACCCAACGTCTCCATATATGTAATTACGGAGATAAAATACTTTTTTTTATCATCAAATAACTTATCTACGTGAAGCTCACCTTTTGATAAATATATAATGATATTACTATCCAGTAGCATCTTACCACTCATTGCGTATTTTTCTCTCCCAAGATAATGGGTCAATGTTTTTAAATGGTTTTACCTCTTTATATTTTTCAAGCACATCTGCAAGATTTTGTTTAAGTGAGTTTTTTTTGCGGACTTTAGAAATTATCATATCTGTATCTGATATAATGATTTCTACCTCCTTTCCTTTAAATTGTTGAACTGTATTAAAGGGGATAATAATTCCATCAGGTGTTACAGTCTGTTTTATTCTAATAGCGTTCATGGTTACGTTCCTTAGTTATTCTTTGTTGATGCTTTCTTCGTGCTTTTCGTTTTTTCTCTCTCTGGCAAAAGGCTCACATACACAAATCTTTTAATACCCAACGAAACAGCTGATCTAACTTTTCAATATTTGTTCCATTATTATTTTCATCAAAACGCTTATTTTTAAGTAGCTCCAACTCTGATTCAATAAAGTTACTTATAATAGCTATTTTAGGTTCACGATCTAACTCCTGCCCCTCTTTTTTTCGCCATAAAAGTTTGTTGATAGCATTTTTTAGCTCGTTGTCATCTATCAAATTGTTAATAAGTTTTTCAAACTCCATAGGCACAACACCATAGCCTGCCTCTATCCACTTACAAGCTAATATCGGGCGTAATGCATAAAAATATTTTTTGACCCAAACCGTTTCATTTTTTAGATACCCTCTGAAATTACCCTCAGCCATGTTCAAATAGTGATACATACAAGATTTTGGAGAGTAATATTCAGGCATCAAGGGTTTTATTTGTTCTACAATGTGAGGTAATTGTAAATATACTATTGGAGAGTTAAGCCATTCTAACAAAGGCGGATTGGATTTTCGCAGCAGCTTAAGAGCTTTTCTTAATTCCCAGCCGCTTATGTCTATCAAATCAGTGATTTTACGTTCAATTACATCTCGTTTATCATCAATTGAAAGATACCAATCAGGAGCATGAACATATAAAAAACGCACATCATAATCACTATCTGCAGAAGGAAAACCCCAAGCCCTGCTGCCTGATTCACAAGCATAAAAAATACGAACATCTTCCTCTTGCTCAATTTGCCGTAATCTTGATTCTATCTCTTGTTTTATCTTATCCAAAGTAGTTTAAACCTCAGGTATTGATATATTTATATCAACAGGATTTAGTTCACCATTTTCAAGCTGTTCAGCAAGAACTCTAAGAGCAAGGGCTTCTACTTTTGACATAGCCTCGTTTTGAGAACTCCCATAAGCAAGCACACCTGGAAGTTCTTCAATTTCAGCTATCCAGCGACCGTCATCTTCTTTTTCACACTCTATTATTAAAATCATTTGTATTCCTTCTTAAACTTATGATTTTTTTTTCTTAACCTTTTTCGGTTTTTCTACTGGCAAACAACTCACATATTTTTGATAAAGCTCAAATAAAACATACCGTCCGTTTAGCTTCACTTAGCTTCACGTTTGAATAATATCTATTTTTCTTATTCTAAACTTATCATTTTGAAATACACAGAAACAATTTTCCATCTGAGATGAGTAATTTTCCATAATATGTTTAACGATATTTAACTTTTCTGATCCCGTTGCGTTTTCTAATCTCAGCAATAGAACGCCACAATGTTTAACCAAAGAGTGATAAACCAACTCGCCAAAATCTTTGTCCATAGTTACAACCATTCTGTTTTCTAAAGCAGCAATATTGATAATTTCTTCGTCCCTCATACAAGGATTAATATCTCTTACAGCTTTGGTATCGTAACCTTGTTCTTGTAAGTAATTTTCAACTCCTAAACCTACGCCAACATCAACTATAAATTTCAAATTAGATTTACTCATGCTGACAGTCGGACAGGAAAAACCCGCTCCTCTTTCACCAACTCTGTTACATACGCAAATACAGCCATAAAATCCTCTTTTTCAAGTTCGGGGTATTCCTCAAGAAGTTCTTGCTCAGATATACCCCTCGAAAGTGAACGCAAAATCTGTTCTACTGAAATTCTCATTCCTCTAATAGTTGGTTTGCCTACCAATATCAAAGGGTTTACAGTGATTCTTGAGAGTAAGTTATTATTTTTGAACATAAATTGCTCCTTCTTAAACTTATGATTTCTTTTTTTGTTTCTTAACCTTTTTCGGTTTTTCTACTGGCAAACAACTCACATATTTTTGATAA